>JALZNB010000473.1 GCA_030857905.1 Actinomycetota bacterium | reverse complement strand
GGGTTCTCGCGCACATCAGCGGGAAGATGCGGCAGCACTACATCCGGATCCTCCCCGAGGACCGGGTGGTCGTGGAGCTGTCTCCTTACGACCTCACCCGCGGCCGCATCGTCTACCGCTACAAGTGACCTCCGGTCGCAGGACCGGGAAGCCACTACTGGTGCCCCCGACGTCGGGGGCACGCGGCCGAGCAGGAGAATCACGGACGTGAAGGTCAAGCCGAGCGTCAAGAAGATCTGCGACAAGTGCAAGGTGATCCGCCGTCACGGGCGGGTCATGGTGATCTGCGAGAACCTGCGCCACAAGCAGCGTCAGGGCTGATCACCGCGCTGTCGCAATCTCCGCGACGCGAGTTACACAAGAGGAACTTCCCCAGCCTGCCGGGTCAGACGGACCCGGTTCTCGCCCGGACTTCAGGCCGGGTCCCGGACTACCAGAGTCGGTTCGGGACGGTGGGGAAGCAGACCTGGAGACGAACCAGAGGAGACAACGCCGAATGGCACGACTCGCTGGCGTCGACCTCCCCCGCGACAAGCGGATGGAGATCGCGCTGACTTACATCTTCGGGATCGGCCGGACACGCTCCAAGGAGCTGCTGACCGCCACCGAGATCAGCCCGGATCTGCGCGTCAAGGACCTGTCCGACGAGGACCTGGTCAAGCTGCGCGAGTACATCGAGAACCACTTCAAGGTGGAGGGTGACCTTCGCCGCGAGGTGCAGGCCGACATTCGACGCAAGATCGAAATCGGCTGCTACGAGGGCATTCGGTGGCGTCGTGGTCTGCCGGTGCGCGGTCAGCGCACCAAGACCAACGCACGCACCCGCAAGGGTCCGAAGAAGACGGTCGCGGGCAAGAAGAAGGCCGGCAAGAAGTGAGTGGGAGCCGCGAGACCGTGGTCGCCATCGTTCCCCAACGGCGACGCAACAGGCCATTCGTGGCCCTCGTGGTCGCGCCCAAGTGCGCCCGTCCTCGGGCGCTGCGCGACCTCTACACGGACGCAGGCTCTCTCATCCGGCACGCCACGCCCCCCGTCACCACCTCGCGCACCAGCTAGGAGAAACCCGAAGACATGCCACCGAAGTCGCGCACCGGCGCCGGAGTCAAGAAGGTCCGGCGCAAGGAAAAGAAGAACATCACGCATGGGCATGCCCACATCAAGAGCACGTTCAACAACACCATCGTCTCCATCACCGACCCGACCGGCGCCGTGATCGCGTGGGCCTCCTCGGGTCACGTCGGCTTCAAGGGTTCGCGCAAGTCGACCCCGTTCGCCGCGCAGATGGCCGCCGAGAACGCCGCCCGCAAGGCGGCCGAGCACGGTGTGAAGAAGGTTGACGTGTTCGTCAAGGGCCCCGGCTCCGGCCGGGAGACCGCGATCCGTTCGCTGCAGGCGGCGGGCCTCGAGGTCGGCACCATTCAGGACGTGACCCCGCAGCCTCACAACGGCTGCCGCCCGCCCAAGCGGCGCCGGGTCTGAGGAACGGGGAGGAGTAAGAAACCATGGCACGTTACACAGGCCCCGCGACCCGTATTTCGCGTCGGCTCAAGGTCGACCTCGTCGGCGGAGACCAGGCATTCGAACGCCGTCCTTACCCGCCCGGCCAGCACGGCCGCGGTCGGATCAAGGAGAGCGAGTACCTGCTTCAGCTCCAGGAGAAGCAGAAGGCCCGCTACACCTACGGCATCCTCGAGCGCCAGTTCGTCAAGTACTACAAGGAAGCCTCGCGGCGCGAGGGCAAGACCGGTGAGGTCCTGCTCCAGATCCTCGAATCCCGTCTGGACAACGTGGTGTACCGCGCGGGCCTCGCCCGCACGCGTCGCCAGGCCCGTCAGCTGGTGAACCACGGACACTTCCTGGTCAACGGCAAGAAGGTCGACATCCCCAGCTACCAGGTGTCGAAGTTCGACATCGTGGACGTGAAGCCGAAGTCGATGATCACGCTTCCGTTCGTGGCGGCCAAGGAGTCCTTCGGCGATCGCCCGATCCCCGGCTGGCTGCAGGTCGTGCCGTCCTCGCTGCGGATTCTGGTGCACCAGCTCCCCGAGCGCGCGCAGATCGATGTGCCCGTTCAGGAGCAGCTCATCGTCGAGCTCTACTCGAAGTGATCTTCGTCGGGGCGGCGGCGCCGGAGCCGCCGCCCCGTCGCTCGTGTTCTTCGCGGGCGACACCCATTTCGGTTGGCGTCAAATAGCGGGCGCCCTCGAAAGGAAGAACCAAGAAGTGCTCATCTCACAGCGTCCCACCCTGGCCGAGGAGCCGGTCAACGAGACCCGCTCCCGTTTCGTCATCGAGCCGCTCGAGCCTGGCTTCGGCTACACGCTCGGCAACTCGCTGCGTCGCACGTTGCTGTCCTCGATTCCGGGTGCCTCGGTCACGAGCATCCGCATCGACGGCGTCCTGCACGAGTTCACCACCGTGCCGGGCGTCAAAGAGGACGTCACCGACATCATCCTCAACCTCAAGGAGCTCGTCGTCTCCTCGGAGGAGGACGAGCCGGTGACGATGTACCTGCGCAAGCAGGGCCCCGGTGAGGTCATCGCGGGCGACATCGTGCCGCCTGCCGGTGTCACGGTGCACAACCCCGACCTGCACATCGCCACCCTGAACGGCAAGGGCAAGCTGGAGATCGAACTCGTCGTCGAGCGCGGTCGCGGCTATGTCCCCGCCGTGCAGAACAAGCAGGCGGGGGCCGAGATCGGCCGCATCCCGGTCGACTCGATCTACTCGCCCGTGCTCAAGGTGACCTACAAGGTCGAGGCCACCCGTGTCGAGCAGCGCACCGACTTCGACAAGCTGATCCTCGATGTCGAGACCAAGCCGTCGATCACGCCGAGGGACGCCGTCGCGTCCGCGGGCAAGACGCTGGTCGAGCTGTTCGGGCTCGCCCGCGAGCTCAACGTCGACGCGGAGGGCATCGAGATCGGCCCGTCGCCGCAGGAGGCGGACACCATCGCCGCCTACGCGATGCCGATCGAGGACCTCGACCTCACCGTGCGCTCCTACAACTGCCTCAAGCGCGAAGGCATCCACACCGTGGGTGAGCTGGTCTCGCGCAGCGAGGCGGACCTGTTGGACATCCGCAACTTCGGTGCGAAGTCGATCGACGAGGTCAAGATGAAGCTCGTCGGTCTCGGCCTCGCGCTCAAGGACAGCCCCCCCGGGTTCGACCCGACGGCTGCCGCGACGGACTACGCATCCGACGGCTGGTCGGACAGCGCGGAAACCGGCAACGACGACGGCCAGGACTACGCAGAGACGGAGCAGCTCTGACAGTCCTGTCGGACTGTGTGAGCGGCGGATTTCCCCAAGGAGCAAGAAATGCCCACCCCAACAAAGGGCGCCCGTCTCGGTGCGGGCCCGGCCCACGAGCGGCAGTTGCTGGCGAACCTCGCCACGCAGCTCTTCCAGTACAGCCGGATCACCACCACGGAAGCCAAGGCACGTCGCCTGCGGCCGTACGCGGAGAAGCTGATCACCAAGGCGAAGCGGGGTGACCTGCACAACCGCCGCGAGATCATGAAGCTGATCCAGGACAAGGACGTCGTCCAGCGGCTCATGACCGAGATCGGCCCGTTCTTCAGCGACCGCAACGGCGGTTACCTGCGCATCACCAAGACGATGCCGCGCAAGGGTGACAACGCGTCGATGGCGGTCATCGAGCTGATCCAGGAGAAGACGGTCACCGCGGAGGCCGAGGCCGCCCGCAAGACCAAGTTCGCCTCCGACAAGCCGAAGGCCGACGCGCCCAAGGCCACCGAGGCCCCGGCCGCGCCGCACGGCGAAGGCAGCCACGCCGCGCTCGAGGACGGTTCGCAGCCGGAAGGTTTCCCGATCAAGGGCAACGCCGACTCGAACCTGTACCACGTGCCGGACAGCGCCTTCTACGACCGCACGGTCGCCGAGGTGTGGTTCGCCACCGCCGAGGACGCGGAGAAGGCCGGTTTCTCGCTGCCGAAGTCGCAGCAGGACACCGACGCCGACCCGGACGCCGAGGATGCGGACAAGGACAAGTCCTGACCCCGCAACACAACCCGGACGAGCCCGTCACCCCCACTGGGGGCGGCGGGCTCGTCCGTCGGTACCGCTTCGACATCGCCTACGACGGCACGGAGTTCTCCGGCTGGGCCCGCCAGCCCAACCGCCGCACGGTGTGCGGTGTCCTGGAGGACACGCTGTCCATGGTGCTGCGCTACGACGTCCGCCTCACGGTGGCGGGCCGCACGGACGCGGGCGTCCACGCGACCGGCCAGGTGGCACACGCCGACCTGCCGGAGGCGGTGGACCCGGCGGTGCTGGTTCCCCGCCTGGCCCGGGCGTTGCCGGGAGACGTGCGAGCCATGGCGATCCGGGTCGTCCCGCCGGAATTCGACGCCCGCTTCGGCGCGTTGCGCAGGCACTACGTGTACCGGATCTGCGATGAGCAGTGGCGGGCGAATCCGTTGCTGCGCGGGCACACGGTGACCTGGCCCCGCCCGCTGGACGTGGACGCCCTGTCGGAGGCGTCCCGCTTCCTGTTGGGAGAACACGACTTCGTGGCATTCTGCAAGCGCCGCGAAGGCGCGACGACGATCCGCGAACTCCAGCGTCTCGAATGGACTCGTTCCGCGGATGGTGTGTCGGCCTACGTTTCGGCTGACGCTTTCTGTCACTCCATGGTCCGCAGCTTGGTTGGCGCCTTACTGGCGGTGGGCGAGGGCCGTAAACCGGTGGAGTGGCCCGCATCGATGCTGTCGGCGACCAAGCGTCCAAGCGAGATCACCGTCGCCCCGGCCCACGGCCTCGCCCTCATCGGCGTCGACTACCCGGCAGACGACGAACTTGCCGCCCGCACCAACCTCACCCGCCAGATACGCACCTTGAGCTGAGGCTGTCCCGCTCTGTTCGGGAGTACGGGCTCATCGTCAGGGTGATTCGATCTGTCATGCGATGCTGATCGACTGTCTCTACGAGATCGCGGTCCCGACCAGGCTGTGACCGGCCCAGGACATGCGTAAGGCCAAGGGCCCGGTCTGCTCCAGGTGCACCTGGCCTTGCGACTCGCCCGAAGCCCACGGCATCGAACTCTCGACCGTAGTAGCGCGTATGAGCGCTGGATAGCGCGTGGGGAGTACCCAGCGAGGCATTGCCCGCTGGCTTGATGTGAGTCGTCAAGGTCGAAAGCGCTTTGGGTGCGATGGTGGCGAGCACCCAGGCGGGCTGGGCGTGACCTGAGCGCGGCACCCGGCCGTTCTCGGCGGGCCGTCGCGCTCAGGTCACGTGTCGGGAATGTCGGTCAGCGGTCCAGGTG
>JALZNB010000466.1 GCA_030857905.1 Actinomycetota bacterium | reverse complement strand
CATGACCCCGGAAGAGCAACAGACGATGGCGGCCATCTTCGAACGGGTCCTCGACCATCTCGACACCGGGTGACCGCTACGCTGTCCCCACCTGGAGGCGTGGCAGAGCGGCCGAATGCATCCGCCTTGAAAGCGGAAGACGGGCAACCGTCCGGGGGTTCAAATCCCTCCGCCTCCGCAGCTCAGAAGGGGTGTCAACCGTTCCGTTAGGACGGTTGACACCCCTTCTGTGTAGCAACGGGTGTAGCAACGTGCCGGACCGGCCACGTATCGCCTGATCAGGCACTGTCCAGCTCACTGGACAGCCGCCGCAGTGCGTCCCGCTTGTCATCCAGGCTGACCGACGCATAGATGGTCATGGTCACCCCGATATCCGAGTGCCACACGATGTCCCGCACGATGTGCGGAGGCACGCCCAGGCGCAGGAGCAGCGTCACGCAGGAATGCCGCAGGTCGTGCAGCCGGACATCGTCCAGCCCCGCGAGCTCGCGCAAAGGGTGCCAACTCGCCCGCAGGTTCGACGGATCGATCGGGCCTCCCAGCCGAGTGGTGAAGATTAGACCGGAGTCCTCCCAGACCTCGGCCTGTTCCCGTTCGTCGTCTTGTTGGTCCCAGTGATCGAGTAGTGCCTCAGCGCAGGCCCGGATGAGCGGATAGACCCGCTGGGATCTCTCGGTCTTCGGCGGGACGAACCGCAGCGTGGAACCCACCCGCTGAAGCGTCTGTTGGATGCGGAAACTCGGCGAGAACTCGTCAGCGCAGTCCTCGCAGAACTCCACCCCGTGCGGCTTGCATTTCCGGTTCCACCGGTCCCAGTCGATATCCGACCAACGAAGCCCCAACAGCTCGCCGCGCCTCAGTCCCATGTAAAGCGCCAGAACGTAGAGCGCTGCCAGCCGATTTCCCTTCGCGGCCTTAAGCAGGACTTTCGCTTGCTCAAAGGTCAGGCCCCGATTGACGTCGTAACGCGGAGACTTGACCTTGACGAGTTTGGCGACGTTCCGCGCAATCAGTTCTTCCCTCATGGCGTGCTGCAACGCATTCCGCAGGATCGCGTGAATCTGTTGCACTGTGCGATCAGAGGGAGTCCGCTTGCAGCACTTCCCGACCGCGCAGCACCGCCGATCGCGTTCGGCTCGCCGCTCATCGAAGCCTTCGGCACAGCAACGGCACTTGCTGCGAACGCGAGCCATGAACGAGCGTACGTCCTGCGCTGAGAGCCGATCGAGCTTCTTGGTCCCGAGTTCAGGGATCAGGTGCCGATTCACGACCACCGCATAGCCTTCGACCGTGCGCGGCTGCTTCTCGGTGGCCACATTCGTCATCCAGTAGCGAAGGAACCGCTCCACTGTCCAACTCTCCTCGGCGACCGGAATACCAGCGTCGGAATCAGCGATCTTCTTGCGCAGCCGAGTCCATGCCAGGGTCTCTGACTTCGCCGAGACCGCTACCCGCTTCCGATGCCCGGTCGTGGTCAGCACGTACGCCGCACCAACCCATAGACCATCCCCACGCTGGTAGACCGAGCCCTCACCATTCGCTCTCTTGCCCCGAGGCATCAGGCCACCTCCCCAAGCAGGCGAGTCACGTATGCGTCGACAGACCGAGCAGGAATCCGCCGGGAACCGCCGATCTTCACCGACAGCAGCGCACCGGACCGTATGAGGTCGAACACCTTCGTCCGGCCGATCCGCAGAATCTTCGCCACCTCTTCGACCCGATAGAGGTCACAGTTCACCGCACTCATCTCCCCTGGTCAGGCCGCTAGTGGCGGAGTTGCTGAAACATTGGCCGCGAGTAGCGCGGCGTCATACTCGGCACGCCATCGCACCCGTTCGGCGATGGCGTGCATGAGTAGGTGTGCGCGTGGTGGGGCGTTGCGGTCGCCGGGGGCGAGTGTGCGCCATACCTGCCCGGAGGTGTTCTGTTCCGGCTTCACGATCCCGGCATGAGCGAGCATCTGGGCCACGAACGCCTTTCGGTCCGCCTTGTGATCGGCGACTGTCTTCCCGGACCACTTGCGTGAGACCAACACGCGCCGACCGGGGAGGCCGAGGGTGGTTCGGCGGTGAGCGCGGCTCCGGCAGTGCCCCCCAACCGTGCGCGACGTGACCCCGAGCGGAGCGACCCCGTAGAGGAGCCAGACAGCGCAGCGAGGTGAGCACGGGGTGACCGCGAGTTCGGCGTGGAGCCGGTCGTGGTGAGTGGCTTGGTGGTCGCTGTTGGCCGTGATGACCTCGCCGGTGGATTTGGTGAGGTACTTGGTGAGGTAGCCGATGTGGCGTCCGGCGTCTTCGGTGCCGCCGAGGATTCCCTTGGAGTGCACCTGTTCCCCGAACCGTGCCACGTGTGACGGGTGCTCGACAGCGTCGACCGCGTCCGCCCAGGAGGTGAGTGGTTCGCGGGTGTCGGGGTCGATGAAGGCCGCCGTGTGCGGGTCCCACACGGGCATCCGGTCGCTGCCATAGACGCGCTCGTCATGAGCGGGCCACCAGACTTGCAGGTAGGTGGCTGCCGTGACCTGTCGGATGACTTCGTGGGCGACGCTGCCCCGGATCGCGGTGTGCAGGTGCGGGGCGGCCCGTTTCTGTGGTTCGACGGTGGCGAAGTATTGGATGTCCCACCCGACGACGCGCCGCAGGTTCTGCCACCACCGGTCCACGAGTGAGGCGAAGTGGACCGCGTCCCGGGCAGCGCGCCGGTAGTCGTAGGTGGCTGGGTTGACGGGGGAGCCGTCTCCGCGGACTGCTCCGTAGGAGTCGCAGGTCAGCGTGACGAACATGGACGGCCGGAACCGTCCGGCGTACTCGCGGCCCACGGTTCGTTTCTCGACCCGCCGCCGTGGCAGGTTCGGCGCGTCCTGCCGCCGCTTGGTGGAGCGCACCGGGGTGCGTTTGACCGGGACCGCGTCCGGCGACGGCAGACGCCCACGGACCCCCAGCTCCCGAAGCTCGGTGTCGATCGAGTGGATTTCCTCGCGCAGCTCGTCAGCGTCGCCCGCAGCGCCCGCGTCCACCGCCCGGTGGAATCCGGCGATCAGGTCGGCGCGGGCTTCCATCAACTCCCGATGCTCCGACGACGGCACAACCGATGCGGTGACGGGTTCTGTGGTGCGGTGCCACCCTTCCCGGCATTGGGCCATCCGCAACGCCCGAGCCTTCCGCGCGCACGGCAAACAGACGCTTTCCACCGTGGACCCGCACGGCACCCCCACATACCGGTGACCCTCGGTGTCGGGGTTGGTGACTTCCATCGTGAACGGGCGCACGCACACGCCATGCCGTTCCGCCGTCGCGCGGATCACATCGTTGGACAGCGGCGCTTTCGCCCGCCCCACAACGGATTCACTATCCACAGTGGATATCGTGCGTCCAGCATCCACAATGGACGCGCGAGTTTGACTGTCCATTGTGGCGTTCATGCGGCTTCACCGTCTTCGGTGGTGTCGGGGAAGGCCAGGAGGGTTGCGGAGGTGCCCATCACGTAGTGCCGCAGTTCGGTGATGTCGGCATCGGTGACGTAGAACGCGCGCGCCCGCACCGGGTCTCGTTTGCCGTCTTCCTTGACCCAGGCGACACCGGGTGTGGCGTCACTGATCTCGTGCGCGTTCGCCCCGCGTGCCCGCACCCCGTCCCCAAGCACCATGTCGACCTGCAACGGTTCGTCCAGGCGTAGCGCGGTGCGAGTGGTGAACAGGTTGCGGAACGGCACGATCTCTTTACGCGGGTCCTGCACGAGGGCCAGGACCCCGAAGCCGGGCGCACGCCCTTGGCTGGTGATCGTCTGCAACGCGGCTTGCGCGCGTTCTTTCAGGCGCTTGTCGGTTTGGTAGGCGATCACGTCCGCCAGCTCGTCAATCACCAGCAGCGTGAACGGCTCCCCGGTCTCCCGCGTCCACCAGCGGCGGATACCCCGGAACCGCGCCGCACGCTCCCGCACTTCGACCGCCAAGCCCTCAAGCAGCTCCACCGCCTCGACACCGTTGTCATAGGCCAGGTGCGCGAACAGTTCCGGGGCCTGCCCCAACTCCATGCCGCCCTTGGGGTCGATCCCCAACACCCGCACCCCACCCGAGCGGATCAACGGCGCCAGCGCCCACAGCACCGACCACAACACCGATCCCTTACCGGCGCCCTGCACACCCACCACCAGGTGCTGACCACCCAGCAGCCGCAGCCGCCACGGCTTGCCGGTCTCCGTGCGCCCCACCACGATCTTCCGCAGATCCACCGCCGACTCATCGGTCACCAACTTCGGGACCGGCAGCGGCACGGCCAACGGATCGGAGTGCACGAAATCCAGCTCGATCACACCCGGCTTGACACTGCGAACCCGAGTGGAACGCGCGCGGAACGAATTGGCCAGCCCCGAGGCGTGCGCTTCCCATTGCTCCGGCGACTGACCGGGGATCATCCGAACCCGGACCCGATCCCGCCACCCCTCAGACCGCGTGCGTTTCAACACCGGCCGGTACTCGGTCCCCTTGGCGGTGCCGGTCAAGCTGGACAGCCGCATCACCGTGCGCCACTGCGGGGCATACACCGATGCCCGACGCACCTCGGTGCGCACCCACCGCACCCGCCGATGAAACGAATCGGTGTCCCGCCACCACCACACGAAGAAACCGACACCGACAACGAGGGCCAGGCCACCAAGCCACCACCAGCCGCCGATCCCATAGACCAGCGCGGCCACCAGGCCCAGGGCGAGCGTCGCCGGGTAGTACCAGGTGAGACGAACTCCCTTGCCCAGCAACCACAATGCGAGCCAGAGTGCCGCGACTGGCAGCAGGAGGAGCTTCACCTTGCCAGGCAGCATGGTCCACCACGGCAGGCGAGGCCGAGACACTTCCAGCGGTGCCGGGTCAACCCACCGGCTACCCTGCCCGCCCATCACCAACCACCCCGCGAACCGGCATCGCCAGCCACCCGGATGACCGGGAACTCCAGAGCCAACACACCCGAGCACACCGCGCAGGTGTCCTCACCCGGCAACAATCGCGCGAACCGTTGGCATTGCGCACATCGAGGCCGCGAACGGGTGACCCCCCTTGCGCGGCCACCTGTCCCTTCATTTATCCTTACCATGTCTACGATTCCTTACCTAGTAGGCAGACACAGAAGCGGACCGGCGACCAACCATTGCCGCTTCTGTGCTCTAAATCCCTTATCCCGCACAGAGGACGCGCGGAATCACCGCGTCACGCGGACACGGAAAAATGATCTATCTCTTGTGGATTTGTGGTTGTCAGGGGTGGTGTGGAGCCGGTAGCGCCGCACCACCCCTGACGCCGTGACCGTGCAGAGTGAGAATCAACGCACGATCACGGCCGCTCTAGTTGTTCAAGGTCTTGTCCGCTTTCAACTTGGCGGACAACTCCTTCAACGCCTTCTTGCCCAGAGGCAGGAACTTCTCCAACCCCTCACGCGTGAACGACACATCCGCGACGTCCCGATGCCCACGCCACACGAAAACGGCATCGTCTCCCGAAATCCGATACCGCATGTCACAGTCCGCGACCGCCGACCACATACCGGCCCGCAACCCCTGATCCTCATCCAACATGACAACCACTCCCATTCTGTGATCACTACCCTTACTCGGTGACAAGCCCGGTTCGGCCGGTGAAATCGACCACACCGACCATCGCGGGCTCACCCTGGTTTTCCCTGCCCCGCAACACCTTCGCGTGCTCACGCTCCCGCGAAGCGTGGTGCAGACACTCGAAATGGTGGTACCTGTCCACATCCGCCACCTGCTCGTACACCCGCGCAGACATCTCGTGATACCGCACCCACACCACGACCATCGCCATCGGATGAGGCCGCAACCCCACCAACACCTCATGCGCGGCCCGCAACGTCGACACATCACCCGCACCGGTTCCGACCCGGACAATCCCGTCCACAACCGTCGTCTTGCGCGCTTTCTGAGCCATCACCGCCCGCCCGCGTCGGGGGAATCCGATGTCGCCGCCCACTCGTGCGAGATCTTTTCCCAGTGCCGCGCCTGTTCCATGAACACCTGAACCGACGCATGCGCCGCAGCGCGCACCCACCACGGCAGCAACGGAGAACTGTCCACGATCCGACGCCACGCGTCCGCCACATCCCACGACGCCCGCGCGAAATCCATCGCCTGCCCGGCATGCCCCGCGACCGGGACACCCGCCGAATCCATCGCCGCATACGTTCGGTACGCCTGATCCCACTTGCCGATCAGCTCCGCGGGAACATTCATGTCAACTCCCACCAGATCAGGCACGGGCCACGGCGGGGGGATGACCAAAGCCAAGGCCGTCCCTCGCCCGACGCGTGCGGAAATACCAACCTTCACGCCGCCTTGGACTCCGCATCCCCGCCAGCCGCACGTTGACCACGACCACCCTGCACAGCAGCCGCCTTGAAACCTGACGCGCGGAACACGTAGGACTGATATTTGAATTCGCCGTTACCGGCCACCTTGGGCTCAGCCGTCAACCCGTCCAGCTCGATCGGCCGGACACCTGGCAACACCTCGCCCGTAGTCGGCACCGGCTGAACATCAGCCAGAAACACCACCTCGAACGATGCCCGCTTGCCGTTGACCTCGTCCGGGTCCGTCACCGTCGCCTTCCACTGGCGCTTACCCGTCACTTCATCCACCCGCTGACGCACAGGACGACCCGCCGCTCGGTCCTCGCGCGACTGATACTCGTTCGCCGGACCAACCTCGCCCATCAGCACCAACCCCATCGGAAACGCCTCGCCGAACTCCACCGGAAACCGATGTCCCTTGCTGATCGCCATCGTCAACTCCCATGCTGTTGGTCCTCTAGACAAGTTCCAAGGTAACTAGTTGTCTAGAGGAGTTCAACTGTTCGCTTCAATCCTTTGCTTAGGCGAAGCTCTAGCGCGCAGGTATGTCGTACTCAAGGACGTAAGCGTGCGAGACCTTGACTGTGTCGCAGACCTCGACAGGCAGGTCGTTGATGTCATAGGCGGTGCGCATCAAGGTCATGACCGGCACTCCTGCGCCGATCTGCAACACCTTCCGCTCCTCTGGTGTTGGCATTCGAGCTGACACTTCCTCGGTGAACCGGGCAAGCTCGTATCCCTGTTCCTCGATCCTGGCGTAGATGCCACCAGGTCCGGTGTCCGTGCTTGTAATGGCCGTGCCCGAGGCGATCGACTCCGGGATATATGACGTGGCGATCTCTATGGGAACGCTGTTTGCGAGGTAACGCCTGGACCTCATGACCACTCGCGTCCCCTCGGGAAGCCTCAAGCGCTCTGCGACGCCCGATGGGACCGGCTCAGTGGTTACCGAAATCTGATCAACGGTTGCCCGGCGGCCGGACGCATCCGCTTCCACGAGGAACGCGGCCCTGC
>JALZNB010000425.1 GCA_030857905.1 Actinomycetota bacterium | reverse complement strand
CTTCGGGCCGATGCACGCCACGAGAGTGCGCGCGTGCGGCTTGCCCGCGATGCCGACCAGGTTCCGCACGGTGGACGATGAGGTGAAGCACACCGCGTCGAAGCCGCCGGTCTTGATCATCTCGCGGGTGTCGGCGGGCGGCGGGGCCGCCCGGACGGTGCGGTAGGCGGTGACGTCGTCGATCTCCCAGCCGCGGTCGCGCAGACCGGCGGCGAGGGTCTCGGTGGCGATGTCCGCGCGCGGCAACAGCACCCGCTCGACCGGGTCGAGGATGTCGTCGTAGGGCGGGAAGTCGGCCAGCAGACCCTCGCTGGACTGCTCGCCGGAGGGCACCAGCTCGGGGTTGATGCCGAACGAGCGCACCTTGGCCGCGGTGGCCTCGCCGACACAGGCGATCTTGACGCCGGAGAACGCGCGGGCGTCGAGGCCGAACTCGGCGAACTTCTCCCACACCGCGCGCACCGCGTTGGTGGAGGTGAAGATGACCCACTGGTAGCGGCCGTCGACCAGGCCCTTGACCGAGCGTTCCATCTGCGCCGGGCTGCGCGGCGGCTCGACCGAGATCGTCGGCACCTCCGACGGGATCGCCCCGTGCAGGTGCAGCCGCTCGCTCATCTCACCGGCCTGGTCCTTGGTGCGCGGCACCAGCACGCGCCACCCGTAGAGGGCGCGCGACTCCCACCACGACAGTTTGGCGCGACCGGCCACGGCGGCACCCACGGTCACCACGAGCTGACCGGACATCTCGCCTGCCTCGGCGGCGAGCGAGGCCAGTGTGGTGTCGATGGTGCGCTGGCTGGTGTGGGTGCCGTCCGCGGTGACCGCGACCGGGGTCTGCGGCGCGAGACCGTGTTCGACCAGCGCGGACGCCGCCTCGGCCAGGTGGCCCGCGGTGGCGTGCAGCACGATCGGTCCGGGCACGCCCGCCAGGCCCGCCCAGTCGATGTCGCCGCGAACGTCGACCTCGGTGTGGGTGGAACCGAGCGCGATACCCGCGTAGGCGGGGACCGCGGTCGCGGCGGAAACGCCGGGGATCACGTCGAACACCGCGTTGGTCCTGGCGACCGCCTGCGCCTCGGCGACGACCGCCGAGTGGGTCAGCGGGTCGCCTGCCACCAGGCGGACGACGACGCGTCCGGCCTTCGCCTCACCGGCGAGGTCCTTGGCGACGTCCGCCGGTTGACCCACGGCCGGGCGTACCTCGGCGTCGGCCGCGGCGACCGCGAGCACGGCGGAAGGCACGTCCGGGTCGGTCACCACCAGCTCGGCGCGTTCGAGCAGTTCCTTGGCCCGAACGGTGAGCAGGCCGGCGTCGCCGGGACCGGAGCCCACGAACGCGATGCGGCCCGGGGACTTACGTGCACGGGTGGTCATTGTCAGGCCACTTCCCATCAACTTACGCCTCGGGACCGGAGAGCACCCCGGCCCCGAGTTCCAGCAGCTCGGCGGCCAGCGCCCGGCCAAGCTGCTCTCCTGCGGTCAGGTCACCGGTCGCCGACGCGCGCAAGATGTCGACGGGGCCGCTGATCGGGTCTCCACCCGCTGCGGCGCACCCGCGCAGCGACAGGCGCAAAATCACCTTGTCGTCGCGGTCGAAATCTTCGACGACGTCGGCCAGAGCGCCAACGGGCGCACTGCAGCCCGCCTCGAGCGCGGCCAGCATGGCGCGCTCCGCGGCGACCGCGGCGCGGGTGGCTTCGTCGTCGAGCGTGGACTGGAGCAGGTGCTCGACGTCGACGTCGTCGACGCGGCACTCCACCGCCAGCGCACCCTGTGCGGGCGCGGGCAACATCTGTATCGGGTCCAGGGTCTCGGTGATCTCGTCGAGACGCCCCAGCCGGGCCAGGCCCGCGCGAGCGAGCACGACACCGTCGAGCTTGCCGTCGCGCACCATGGTGATCCGGGTGTCGACATTGCCGCGGATCGGCACGATCTCCCAGCCGAGGCCGAGCGCGTGCAACTGCGCCGCGCGCCGGGGGGAGCCGGTGCCGATCTTCGATCCGGGCGGCAGTTCGCCGAGGGTCAACCCGTCGCGGGCGACGAGCGCGTCGCGGGGGTCGGCGCGCGGGGGGACGGCGGCGAGGGACAGCCTGGGGTCCGGCGCGGTCGGCAGGTCCTTGTAGGAGTGCACGGCGACATCGACGGTGCCGTCGGCGACCGCGTCGCGCAGCACCGAAGTGAACACGCCGACGCCGATCTCGGCGACCGGCGCGGTCGAGCGGTCGCCGGGGGTGGAGATCGTCACGATCTCGACCTTGGCGCCCGCCTTCTCCAACGCGTCGGCGATCGTGCCGGTCTGGGCGAGGGCGAGGGCGCTGCCCCTGGTACCGATCCGAATGATGCGCTCCATCAGTTTCCACCGTTCGAGGACGTCGGTGTGGACCGCGGGACGGTCACGGCCGCAGGCACCTGCGGGTCGAGCTGGAACAGCTCGCGCAGCGCCTCGGCATAGCCGGGGCCCTGCGGCCCGGAGGCCAGTTCCTTGACCCGGACGGTCGGGGTGTGCAGAAGTTTGTCGACGACCCGGCGGACCGTGCGGGACAATTCGTCGCGAACCTGGACGTCCAGCTCGGGCAGTCGGGTGTGCAGGCGCAGCAGTTCGCCGTCGACCACTTCGGCGGCGCGCTTGCGCAGCGCGGTGACCGTGGGGGTGACCTCGGCGGAGCGCTGAGCGGCGAGGTAGTTCTTGACCTCTTCGGCGACGATCTCGCCCGCGCGGCGGGTATCGATGCCGCTGGGCGCGTCGGCGAGCCTGCGCTGGATGCTCTCCAGGTCGACGACCCACACGTCGGCGAGGTCGGCGACGCCGTCCTCGACATCGCGGGGCAGACCCAGGTCGCAGATGACCAACGGCCTGCCACTGGGTCGCTCGGCCACCGCGTCCACGGCCAGCACGGCGTCGATCGAACCGGTGCACGAGACGACGAGATCGGCCTCGGTGATGCGCGAGCGCAGCCCGGACAAGGCGACGGACTCGGCGGCGACACCCTGCTCACGCAGCGACGATGCCAGCCGGGCACCGTTGCCTTCGGTGCGGTTGGCGA
>JALZNB010000423.1 GCA_030857905.1 Actinomycetota bacterium | reverse complement strand
CGGTCTAGGTGATCAGCTCAGGATGAGCGTCAGGCCGTAGGCGTTCAGGATCGGGTTGACCTCCTGGTAGTAGGTGGTGCCACCGGTGGAGCAGTTGCCGGAGCCACCGGAGGTGACGCCTTGAGCCTGGTTGGCGCTGATCCAGGAGCCGCCGGAGTCGCCAGGCTCGGCGCAGACGTTGGTGCGGGTCAGGTTGTAGACGGTGCCCTGGGGGTAGTTGACGGTCTGACCGCGGGCGATGATGCTGCCGCAGCGCAGGCCGGTGGTGGAACCGGAGCGGCAGATGCCGGAACCGGTGGCGGCCTGGGCTGAACCCCGGACGTAGTACCAGGAGCCGTTGTAGCCCTCGACGTATCCCCACAGGGTCACGCCGGCATTGGTGCGGACCCAGGCGTAGTCGTAGTAGGGGAAGGTCGAGCCCGCGAAGCTGCCGATGACGGTGCCCGCGTTGTCGGAGACGGTGTTGCCGGGGCGACCGCAGTGACCTGCCGTGACGAAGCCGCCGTAGACGCTGAAGCCGACCGAGCAGCGGCCTGCGAAGTTGATGTAGTACGGCCAACCGCCCACAACGTCGGCCATGGCCTGGGGCGAGGTGGTCTCCTCCACGACACGGACGTGGTCGCGACCGGCCTTCGCCTTTTTGACGAACGACTTCGCCGCGTCGTCGAGCTTGGTCTTGTTGACCGTGATGACGACGCTGTTGCTCTGGATGTCGACGTACCAGCCGTTGACCGCGGCGGGCGCGTGGCGGCCCGCCAGGGTGTCGATGCCGGTCTTGACCGCGTCCAGCTCGGCGGCGGTGCGGGTGGCGGTGCGCACCTGGACCTCCGCGCCGGACAGGGCCTTGGCCTTGGCCGGGTTGGTGGTCAGGGCGATGAGCTTGCCGCTGTCGGCGTCGAACCAGCTACCCGCGTAGGAGTTGCCGAGGACGTTCTTGGCGTGCTGCTCGACGGTGCGGGCGGTCTCCTCCTGGCCCAGGCGCTGGGCGGCCTGGTCGGCGGTGAGGTGCAGGTCGCGCTGTAACGCCTGGGACAACGCGGCACTGACTTTGGGTGAGGACGGCGACGAGGTCGTGTTGACACTGTCGGCGGTGGCGGGTTGCAGGAAGGCGCCCGCCAGGACGGCGGCCAGCACGAGGGCGCCAGCCGATCCGAGAATGGTTCGCTTCACCTATGGTTCCTTTCCAACGTGCAGGATTGTCGGAACAGAACGCTTTCGGGTCGCCGATCACGCGGAGAAAGGTGGCGACCGATCCGACCGGAAACAATCCGGCGGTCTCAGGACGTTACCGAATCGTGGCCTCGTATTGCCATCCGCCAAGCGTGTGCATCGATGTTGAGAAGTGATGACATCCGCCATCGTCGGTTGTCATCCCGTTGTGTCACGTAAGCGCACCGAGGTCGCCATCTGGTTCGGTTAACACGGTTGGGCCATCGAACGGGCCGGTGCCGGGCCGCTCGGTTACCGACGACCAGCCAGCCGACGAAGGCGTCTTCGGCAGTCGCGAGGCGGACTGTTGTTTTCCGAAAGATTCCTGTCTGTACGTACCGGAAATGAAGCGTGGATTATTGTTCAAGGCGGTGACGATTGCGGTGCACGTCTCCGAATGCGGCTGAGCGTAGAGCTTCCACAATTCCCTGAATGCGGCCCGCGATCCTGGCCGGTCTTTTTCGCCGTCTTCTCACTTCGCCTGGGTGCGCAGGCCGAGCAGGGGGCATGTCCTGGGTGTTGTCGCACGTCACAGCGGCGGCCGCGGGAATGGGGCCGGCGCGGGATGATCCGCTGTGTGTGATCGTCCGCCAAGGTCGCTCTCGGTGACCGCGCTAGTCGGGCAGGGGCTTGGCGCCACGTTCGGTGAGCATGTTCGTCAGCAGCGTCGACTCGCTGGATTGTCCCCGCTCGATCTTCTTCGCCAGGTTGCGCACATAACCCTCGCGGGCGTTCTCGGCGGCGAACTTCGCCATCTCCAGGCCGCCGTTGTGGTGACGCAGCATCAGCTGCAGGAAGAATACGTCGAATTCCTGGCCGGTGACTTTGCGTAGCCGGGTCAGGTCGTCGGTCGTCGCCATTCCCGGCATCCGGGTGACGCCCGCCGATGACGAGTCATGGTTGTGCGAGCCGTTCGGCATCCAGCGCATGTGGGGTTGGCCGGGTGGGGGCAGCACGTCCTGCCCCCACCCGATCAGCCATCCCTGGAGCTGCCCGCTCTGGTCGAGTTGGGTGGACTCGATGTCGAAGGCCAGGCCGCGCACCAGCTCGTTCTCGCTGCGGTCGCGGGCCATGCCCGCCATCGTGATGGCCTGGAGGTGATGTACGCGCATGTCCTGGGCGAAACCGACGTCGAGGGACTCTGCCCCTGGGGTGTCGTTCCTGCCCACGACCGAGAGGGTGATGAGCATGCCGATCGCGGCGCCGACGAGGAGTACGACCAGCGCGGCGGCGGAGAAGACCCACACTCTGCGCTTGTTCCGCTCTGGTCGTGCCTCGGCGACGTCATTCATCATGGTCACCACTTATGGTTACTGTCCTGGAGCCGGAGCGCCAGTGGGCAGGCCGGGGATGCCCGGCGGAACCGGGGCGCCGGTGCCCGAGGGCGGCTGGATCGGCTGGTCGCCGGGTGCCTGCTGCACAGCGCCCTTGCCGTCCATGCCGATCGCGTCCGGGCCGGGCTTCTCGGCGATGAACGGCGGCGGGTTGGCCGGGTCGAAACCGGTCTGGTTGGTGTCGCACCGGGCACCGGGCTCGGGGTTCTGGTAGCTGTTCGACCGCAGCGCCTTGATGAACTGGTCGACGCGCTCGTCGTCGACGTTCTCCAGCTTCAGCTGGTGGCCCCACGACTGCAGCGAGAACGGCTTGTCCAGGCCGGGGTACGGCGACAGCGACATGTACGGCTGGCCCTCGACCTTGGCCTTGAGCTTGTCCAGGTCGCCACCCTGGATCTTGTCCGGGTTGTAGGCGATCCAGACCGCGCCGTGCTCAAGGGTGTGGATCATGTTCTCGGTGCGGACCGGGACCGGGTAGACGACGCCGGTGCAGTCCGCCCACGCCTGGTCGTGCGGTCCGCCGTAGGGCGGGCTCTGGTCGTAGTTGACCCGCTGCTCACCGGTGACGTGCTGACCCTGGGTGTACTCGGTGCGGACGACGCCGGGGATGTTCACCGACGGGTCCTTGTTGTCCTCGGAGGCGGTGAACTTCTCGGCACCGGAGACCTGGACCACGGCGTAGCCGATCACGCCCACGGCCAGCAGGACGACGGCCACGATGGCGGCGATCGTGCCCCATGGCTTGCCCTTGTTGGAGACCACCGAGGAACGCGCGGCCGATACCGCGTTCTTGCCGCTTTTCTTCTTCGAGCTGCCGCTGGCCATGCCGTCCTCGGACTCTGGTGTCGAGAGATCTCCCGGTCGGGGAGTCGCACCACGGGTGAAGTGCGGACGCCAGTCTAAGGAATGAGTGTCTGGTGGGTGTCAACCAGTCAGCGACCGGTCACCGGAACCGCGTCCGGGCCGGGCTTCTCGGCGTTGAACGCGGGCGGGTTGTCCTGGTCGAACACGTCGGGGGAGACGCTGTCGCAGGTCGCGCCCGGCTCGGGGGTGAGGTACGGGTTCGCCCTGGTCGCGGTCATGAACTGGTCGATCCGCTCGTCGGCGGCGGATTCCACTCGCAGTTGCCTGCCCCAGGACTGGACCGACACCGGCGCTGGCAGGCCGGGGTAGGGC
>JALZNB010000386.1 GCA_030857905.1 Actinomycetota bacterium | reverse complement strand
CGACACCACGCACATCGTCTGCTACCCGAGTTGCGCGCACGCCCGGCGCATCACCGGGCCCCACCGCAAAGGCTTTCGCACCATCGACGCAGCCCTGACCGCGGGCTATCGGCCGTGCAAACACTGCAGACCGGCGGAGGTCGCATGAGAGACGACAGCGGTTCGGGCCGACAAGCTGTGGGTCAAGCGCACAGGACCAAGTCCGGTGACATCTCGACCGAGCGTCCAGTGCCGCTCACCATGAACGGCACCAGGCCGGGTTCGAGAGCGTCGTTGAGCTTGGCACGGTCACAATGCAGGACGGTCGCGTACTCCGGTGTCAGGCGAGTCAGCCTCCGAGCCCCACTCGGCGACCGGTGATGGCGATGTCCGAGTTGGACACCGTGGTGGCATTGGTGCTGCGCAAACATGCCCGGTTGGTCAATCTGGGGCACGGACGGGATACCGTCTCGGTCACCCACGCCGAGAGGTTCATCGAGGCATGGCGCGGCCACGGGGACGTGGGGCACGTGGTCTCATGGCCCGCGGTCGCCGCGTCATGGCTGCGGCCCGCGTGCCGATTCGCGTCGGGTGCGCCTGATGTCTGGGTGGTCGCCGCGGGACCAACGGACTGGGCCGGTTTAGGCAAGCGCTTGGCCGGGACGGCATGGCAAGCCAGGCGAACGGTGGCGTTCTCGGCGCTCGCCACCGCTGAGCTGCCCACACTCGCGGGCACCAGCGCCACCGACGGACTCAGTGGCGCGACGGCCGATGGCGCGAGCTGGACGTTCTTCGACGGTCGACTTCGGACGGGACCATGGAGCTGATCTCACGACCGCGCACCGCCCTCGGCCCCGGCGCAGTACATATACCCGATTGGTTGACGGCCGAGGAACAGCGTTCGCTGGTCACCGCGTGCCGGGAATGGGCGGCCCCACCGTCGGGGATGCGACGCCCTTCGATGCCGACCGGCGGCATGATGTCCGTCCATACCGTCTGCCTGGGCTGGCACTGGTACCCGTACCGGTACTCCAGAACCCTGGACGACCAAGACGGTTCCCCGGTGAAGCCGTTCCCCACGTGGCTCGCCGACCTGGGCAGACGCGCTGTCGCCGCCACCCAAGCCCACCCAGCCGACGACTACCGACCGGACATCGCCCTGGTGAACTTCTACGACGCCCAGGCCCGCATGGGGATGCACCAGGACAAGGACGAACACAGCCGGGACCCGGTGGTGTCGATCAGCCTCGGCGATACGGGCATCTTCCGCTTCGGCAACACCGAGACCAGGGGAAAACCCTGGCAGGACATCCCCCTGGTCTCCGGCGACCTGGTCGTCTTCGGCGCCGACTCCAGACTCGCCTACCACGGGGTGCCGAAGGTCCTGCCCGGCACAGGACGCCCGGACATCGGGCTACCGCACGGCAGACTCAACATCACCCTGCGCGTCTCCGGACTGGAGTGACTTGTACACACACGACACCCCGTGCGGCCCGCTGGTCCTGGCCGCATCGGACACCGGAATCACCATCTGCTCGTTCGCCGACCCCGACACCGTCCGCACCCGCTACCCAACCACGGCGACCACGGGCACGAGCACCCCACCGTTACGTGGCGATGGCGAAACGGGTAGGAGCGAGCAGCCGGTAAGTGGCAGTGGGACGGGTGCAAACGGCCAACCGGTACGTGGCAGCGGTGGGGCAGCCACGATCGTGGAGTGGGCGCGACGGGAGCTGGATGCCTACTTCGCCGGGGATTTGCGGAGGTTCACCGTGCCGGTCGACCTGCGCTACTCCAATGCCTTCGACCGGTCGATCCTCACCGGACTGTCCACGGTCGACTACGGCGAAACAACCACCTACGGCGCACTCGCTCGCACCCTGAACCTGCCCACCACCGCGGCGCGCGGAGTCGGGGGTGCGATGGCGGGCAATCCGGTGCTGGTGATCGTCCCGTGTCATCGGGTGCTGGGGGCCGATGGGGCGCTCGTCGGTTACGCAGGCGGACTCGGCGTGAAACGGCGGTTGCTCGACCTGGAGACCGCCGACCGATTCCCCCAGCTTGACCTGGTGTTCAAAGCTTGATCTTCACCTGACCGATCTTGTGACGTGCTCGACGGCTCACCACACGTACCGGCACCCCATCCCCGCGCCAGAGAGACCACCAAACGCGCGTCCCCCACGCATCCCAGCACCGCCACCAACACTCCCGGTGCTGCGGTCACCAGCACTAGCCCAACCCCACAGTGCCACCACGACCAGCGCCAGCAGCACTGGCACTGGCACTGGCAGGGACTGGCGCCGGAGAGCGGTGCCAGTGCCAAGGGTAGTAGCGCGTGTCGACGATCGGGACCGGTGGATCGGTGAAGTAGTGGTCTCGGCCCTTGCCATATGCGTATCTGGCCATGGCAACTGTGCTTCTGAACACTGTGTCGCAATCGGACAGTGGGGCCGTCTCCGGGCACTGTTCGGCGGCGAGCGGTGGTGGCGTCAGCGCGAAGCCGTCGGCGTCCAAGCTCGTCACGAGAGCCGCCCGCTCGACGTCCAGATCGACAGCAGTCATCGTCCGCGCTTCCTTCGTTGTCGCCGTACGGATGTTCTGTATATATGAACACCGGCATGGCGGGTCGGTTGCAGTCGATCTTCGGTGACGACCGTGCACCATCGGGCACGTTCATGACCACCAAGATGAGCTAACAAGTGGGGAACACCCCCCGACACGTCACTACACAAAGTAATGCTTGCTCGCCCAAGAAAGGGGCAAGTACGCCACCGACACCAGGACGAGCAATCAGGTTCGGAAGATCGCTTAAGCTGGACTGGACTCCCCCGGAAATGCTTGTTCAACGGTCCCTGCCGTATTCAGTCCACCCGACAACGAATACTCTGGAGAAGAACTTCCGATGCCTCATGTCGACGCTGTGTTCCGTGCCCCGGTTAATGTTCTCGGATCGTCCCGATCCGCGACGACGGCGAAACCGATGAGCGCCGCGCGCTGCCAACTCTCCCGCGTGGTGTGGCGCTCCGACGAGAACGTCTTCGGGTCCGGCAAGGGCACCATCATCCTCGAACTGGTCGACGACGTCGCCTGGGCCACGGCCGCGCGGCACAGCGACGGCCACGCCATGACGGTCACCGTCGAACAGACCTTCATCGCCCCGATCTGGACCGGCGACATCCTCTCGGCGTTCGCGCAGGTCGAGTACACGGGCCGGACCTCGATGGACATCGGTGTCTACGTCACCGCGCAACGCAGGCAGGGCGGTCACGTCGAGCCCGTCGCCGAGGCCCACATGGTGTTCGTCGCCGTCGACGAGCACGGCACGCCCCGGCCCGTGCGGCCGGTGCACCCCGAGACCGACGCCGAGTACGCCGCCCACCACGACGTGGCCATCCGCAAGGAGCACCGCACCGCCATGGTCCGCGCGCTGGCCGACGCCGACGCGGGCCGATCCGGTGAGTGAGCACACGTTGGACCTGGCGTTGCGGCTGCCGAGGCAGCGCGAAACGGGACCGGAATTCATCCCGGATCGAGCGGCCCTGGTCGCGGCATTCTTCCGGGAAGCGGTCAACGAGGGCGATCTCACCATTCTTAGTGAATTCGCTCACCCTGGTCTGCGGGATTTGTCGGATGACCGACTGTTCGAGGACGGAATCGAGGGCCTGCGTTTCGCCGTCGAGCATGCCAGGCGGGCCATGCCAGATATCTACGGGCGTATTTTGTGCATAAAGCACACGGCGGCCGACATCGTGGAGATCGACCTGGGATTCACCGCCACCTACACCGGGTCGCCCCTGGCTCCGAGTGGCCGCCAAGGACTCCCCGCGCGGTGGCGACAGCGGCACTCATGGTCGTTTCTCGGTTCCCGGGTGAACGCCCATCGCGGATACATCGACCGGGCCACGCTGCGGGCCACGCTCGGCGACCCTTACTGAGCGCGCGGCACCCCCGGTCGACCACCGAGCGGGGGTGCCTGACGGCACACCCCAGGATCGACGCGGACTCGGCGTGTTCCCCAGGTCGAGGGACGACGGACGCGGCTCCGGCCAAGTCGCGCACCACCAGAAACCCGACCGACTACAAACCACAACACCCACAGCGATCCCGAGGCTCCAACCAGGCCGGACTCCACCAGAAGCCCGATCACCCACAGATCGCGACACCCGCAGCGACACTGCGGCTTCGGGTGGTTGGGCCTTATTCGGGGCGGAGACGGCCCTAAACGCGCGGTGGTCGGGGGCCGAAGGTGGCCCACGTTTTCCCCGACCAGAGGGCCGTCTCAGGGGTCCCCGAATCAGGCCCACCCAACCCAAGGCCGCACCAACCCGAGGCCGTAGCAACCCGAGATCACAGCAACCAAAGCCGCAGCAACCCAGAGCTGCAACAACCCGCGATCACAGCTGCAGGCCCCAGTCTGTCCCGTCAACACCCAACGGGACAGACCAAACAGACCGCACACAACCGGGACATACCCGCGAGCGCGGTAGCGGACGCTCAGATGGTGTGGAGAACCTCACGCACCGCGCTGATCACCTTGTCCTGCAGGTCTTCGGACAGGCTCGCGTACATCGGCAGGGAGAAGATCTGGTCGGCGAGTGACTCCGTCACCGGAAGCGAGCCCTTGGCGTAGCCTAGGTGGGCGAAGCCGGACATGGTGTGTACCGGCCAGCGGTAGCTGATGTTGAGCGAGATGTCGTAGGACTGCAACGCTTCGATGATCGCGTCGCGCTTGGGGTGGCGAACGACGTACACGTAGTAGACGTGGTCGTTGCCGGGTTCCACGGTGGGTAGCACCAGGTCGGTGTCGCCGAGGCCGTCGAGGTAGCGCTGGGCGACAGTGCGACGGGCGTCGAGGTAGCCGTCGAGGCGGCGGAGTTTGCGGCGCAGGATCTCGGCGTGCACCTCGTCGAGCCGGGAGTTGTGGCCTGGTGTCTCGACAACGTAGTACTGCTGTTCCATGCCGTAGTAGCGCAGGCGGCGCAGGGCCGCGTCGGTGTCGGCGTCGTCGGTGATGATCGCGCCGCCGTCGCCGTAGGCGCCGAGGACTTTGGTGGGGTAGAAGGAGAAGGCGGCCGCCTTGCCGGTGGTGCCCGCGATCTTGCCGTGCTGTCGGGCGCCGTGGGACTGGGCGCAGTCCTCCAGGATCGTCAGACCGTGTTTGGCGGCCAACGCCTCCAGCGGCGCGAGGTCGACGCACTGTCCATAAAGGTGTACCGGCAGCAATACCTTGGTGCGTGGGGTGATCGCGGCTTCGACCTGGGAGACGTCCATGAGGTAGTTGCGCTCGTGGACGTCGACGAATACCGGCGTGGCGCCGACCTGGTCGATGGCGATCACGGTGGGCGCCGCGGTGTTCGACACCGTGATGACCTCGTCGCCGCGGCCGACACCCAGCGCGCGCAGGGCCAGGACCAGTGCGTTCGTCCCGTTGTCGACGCCGATGCCGTGCGAGACACCGTGGTATGCGGCGAACTCCGCCTCGAAACCGGCGACGCTGGGACCGAAGACCAGCTTTCCGGACCGGAAGACCGTGTCGACGGCGTCGAGGATGTCGTCGCGCTCGTTCTCGTACTCGGCCAGGTAATCCCACACGCGAGTGGTCATGGTGGTGCTCTTTCTAGGGTCGGGTCAGATACCGGCTCGCCAGCGAGCCGTCGCGCGGGGCCTGGCCACCTGCCAGACTGTGCAGGCAGGCCAAGATGCTGCGGGCCTGCACGTTGAGATAGTGACTGTGCCGCAGCAGAGTTCCGAGTTGGTGCAGTGTCATCCAGCGGTAGTTCGGGTGCTCCACGGGGTCGGCGTCGAGATTCGTCGGCACGACCATGTAGCGGGTGCGGGCGTGCATGAAGCGGCCGCCCTCTTCGGAGTGCACCGCGTCGAAGTGGATGTCCTCGGCCGTCAGCGCGGCGTCGAGGAAGGGTGGACGCGCGTCCGCCGCCAGCCTGTCGTAGGTCTCGGGCGTGCACTGCACGGTTGGTGCGAGTTCGAGCACGTCGAGGTAGCCCGCTTCGACGCGGGCGTGCATCAGTGCGTGGAGCACGCCGTCGAACTCGCGGACGAACAGTGCGACCAAACCTTCGCCGCGCGGCTCGAACATCGGCTGCTGCCAACGGCCGACCTCGCGGCCTTCCGCCTCGACCCGGACGCCGACGACGTCGAAGAACATGCCGGTCTCGTGCGAGATGCGACCGTCGACCCAGTGCCAGTCGCGCACGGTCTTCAGCGGGATCTCGCGCACCTGGAGGTCCTGACGGGTGCGGGCGTCGGTGATCCAGCTCAGAATCTCGCCGATGGTGTGCACGGCGGGCTCTTCGGTGCTGCACGAGCGCACGAGGGCCGCGCGGAAGTCCGAGTCTTCACCGGTCTTGTAGGCACCGGACATGCTCGCGCCTGCCACCGGGAAGCAGCCAAGGACCGTGCGGGTGTCCATATTGATCAGGTCGTCGACGCGGAGCAGTTCGTTGACCTGGCCCAAGGTCAGCCAGCAGAAGCCGTCGAGCAGTTCGACGTCCTCGGCGACCTCGACGACCATGTTCCGGTTGCGTTTGAGGTGGAACCACGCGCCCTGCTCGGACTGGCGCACATCGGCGATCACGGTGTGCTTGCCGGTTTGGCGGAAATACTCCAGATACGGCACGGCTTTGCCGCGGTGGACGCTGGTGTAGTTGCTGCGGGTGGCCTGCACGGTCGGCGAGAGCTGCACGCCGTTGACGTTGCCCGGCTCCACTTTGGCCTGCATCAGGCAATGCAATACGCCGTCGAACTGCTTGACCAGGATGCCGAGGATGCCGACCTCGGGTTGGATGATGATCGGTTGGCTCCACCGCTCGATCGCCGCGCCGGGGACTTCGACGTCGAGACCGCGCACGGTGAAGAATTTTCCGCTGTCGTGCCCGATGTCGCCGGAGACCGGATTGACCGACCAGCCGGAAAGCCGGTCCAACGGGACGACCTCGGTGTGGGCGCGGAAACGGGTGCGGGCGTCGGCGAGCCACGCGTCGAACGCGGCCGAGTCGTTGCGCCCGCCGGAGAACGCGAGCGCGGAATCGGCGATCCGGGCCGCGATGCCGGTGTCGAGCACCGGGACCAGTCCGAAACTTGCCTCGAAAACATCGGTCACGACGGTGCCTCACGCATGTCGGGAATTACCGCTGGAGAGACGAGAACCGCCACCGACCCTAGAAAGCGTGACTATCCGCAACAACCCCTGCGCACCCCTACCGCGACCGGCCCCCTACCGCTCACGTCGTACTGGTGAGCTTCGGGCGTTCCGCCCGCGAATCCTGAGGTCGGGGCTGGGCCAACAACTCCG
Organism: Actinomycetota bacterium; assembly: GCA_030857905.1. Lineage (GTDB taxonomy): Bacteria > Actinomycetota > Actinomycetes > Mycobacteriales > Pseudonocardiaceae > Actinokineospora. The sequence continues at coordinate 4,861 of JALZNB010000386.1, read as the reverse complement.
TCGCGAGGTCCACGAATCGCCGGAGGGTGGACTCCTCGAACAGAACGGTATGCCCTTCCCGCCAGCTGCCCAAGGTGAATTCGGCATCGTTGTCGGTGGTGAACTGTGCGGTCATCTCACAGGCTTCGGGAATCTCGAACCACATCGAGACTGCTCGACATTCACCGAGCATGCGGGAGGCAGAGGCCGACATCGATCGACCGTCGTCGCTGGCTGGGAACGCGGGCGAGCAGACCTGGTGGGCGCCGTGGACTGACCTCGGCGCGGACCGTGGAGGTGATCCACGCCCGCCTCGCGGCGATGTCTTGACCATGGAGGTGGCCATGCCCACAGCACACTGGGGGAAGTCGTCTTTCTCCAACACTGGCAACGGTTGTGTGGAGATCGCGCGCACGCTCACCGCTGTCCGTGACTCCAAGAACCCCGATGGGCCGCGATTGGCCGTCGACACGTATCAGCTCGTGGCCGCTGTGCGGTCCGGCAAACTGTAGTTCTCGCGCGAACGGGCGGCTCCCTGGACCGGGAGCCGCCCGTTCGTCAGTGCCACTTGTCGACGAATGCCTCAAGTTCATCGGCGCCCAGTCGACCGCCGCCCGCGGTGGTGATGTCGGCGCGCATCCTGCGCACCCTGGCCCTGGTCAACTGGTCGGCCGCCACCTCGGCCACGGCAGCGTACAGCCGCTCGGGAGTGGGTGTGTCCTCATGGATCACTTTTCCCAGGCCAAGTTCGGCGATCCGTCGCGCGTTGACCCAGCCCTCCGGGGAACCCGGCACCACGACCACCGGCACTTCGGAGTACAGCGCGCCCATCAGGCTGCCCATGCCCGCGGACGAGAGGAACACGTCGGCGTGGGCGAGTACGTCGAGGTGCGCCAACCATCCGTGCACCTCCACGTTGTCCGGCAACGGACCGGGTTCGTCGCGGTCGACTCCTTCGTCGACAGTCATGACCACATGCCAAGGCCGGTCCCGGAAGGCATCGACGCACACCCGGAGGAATCCCTCGCGCCGGTTGACACTGGTGCCCAACGAGATGAACAGGAGCCGCTTGCCGTCTCCGGGCGGCGACCACGAGCCCGCGGCCGGGTCGTGTTCCAGACCGGGGCCGACGAAGACGAATCGCTCGTCGAAGGTGCCGCCCTCGAACTGGAACGAACGCGGGAAGTACGCCAGGTTCAGGTCCTCGGTCCGGCCGATGAACTCATGCAGTGACCGGTGACCCTGGCCGTGCTCGGCCAGCAGCCTGGTCATCCTGGCGAAGAACGACACCAGGTCGGGGTGGCGTGGGTCGGCCTCGCCCGTCTTCTCAACCATGTCGTCCAGCAACGAGAAGTGTTTGTTGCCGGCGAACACCGTGAGTCCCTGCGCGGCGGGGACACCCCACTTCTCCGCCAGGATACGACCCGCGTGATAGACGGAGAGGTCGTAGACGATCAGATCCGGCAGGTCCGGGTACTCGGCGGCGACCGTCGCCAGGATCTCTTCGCTCTCGGTGAGGTGGATGCCGGTGAGCGCGGCCGTATCGTCGGCGGTGACGTACCGGGACAAATCGATACCTGGCAGCCTGGTGTCGTAGACCACCACTTTCGCCCCGGTGGAACTGACCTTGTCCGCCAGACCTTCCCCGGTCACATAAGTGACCTCGTGTCCTCTTCGAACCAGTTCGGCCACCACGCTCAGCGACGGCAGGACGTGTCCGTAACCGGAGTTGTTGAGGTAGAGGACGCGCATGTCAGCTCTTGCCCACCAAGGCCGTGATCGTCCGATGTAGACCTTCGCGCAGCGACACGCGGGGCGACCAGTCGGTGATGCCGCGGAACGTGGTCGCGTCGATCTCCACGCCGCGCAAGTCGTTCGGGTCGGCGTTGTCCGGCGGTTCGATCGACACGACGGCGACCGGCGGCTTGCCGGTCTGCTCGGCGACGATGCTCGCGATCTCGGCGAAGACCTCGCCCAGCGGCACGCTGACGCCGGTGCCGATCAGCCAGTGCTTGCCCATGAGCGCGTCGGCGTGGTCGAGCGCCGCGGTGAAGGCCGTGGTGACGTCATCGATGTAGACGAGGTCGCGGCGGACCGAGCCGTCGTGCCACATCGTCAGTTGTTCACCCGCCATGGCGCGGCGGGCCATGGCCGACACCACGCCCCTGTCGTCCGTCGTGGATTCCGGCCCGTGGCCGTAGACCGTGGGCAGCCGCAGCGAGACACCGCGCAGCACCCCTTCCGCGGTGGCATCCTTGAGGACGTTCTCCGCGGCGAGCTTCTGCCTGCCGTAGGGACTCCGCGGCAGGTCCGGCTCGGTGCCGTCGATCCGCTCGTGCTCGGTCAGCCCGACCTGGGTCTTGGTGCCCGCGAACAGCACCACCGGCGGGGCACCCGCGCGGTTCTCGGCGCGCACCGCGTCGACGATGTCGCTCACCAGGCCGACATTGACCCGTTCGGCCGAAGTGTCGCCTTCCGCGACCCGCCACCCGGCGTCGGTGTAGGCGACCAGGTGCACGATGACGTCCGCGCCCGCGATCACTTTGGCGAGCATGCCTTCCTCGGTGAGGTCGGTGGTGACCACCTCGACGTCGGCGATGTGTCCCGCCGGGACCGGAGTTGGCCTGCGGGCCACCGCACGGAGCCGGACCGATCGGCGGGCGAGTTCGCGGGTGATCCCGGAACCGATGAACCCGGACGCGCCGAGCACCACGACGAGTGGCTTGTCCGCGCTCACGAGTACATCGCCTTCTCCAGCGCCAGGCACTCCTGGTAGTCGGGCAGTATCCCGGCCGCCTCGGCCTGGGCCAGGGTGAGCGCGACCTTGTCCCGATCGGACACGAGGAGGTCCATGTCCTCGGGAATGGGCAGGCCCAGCACCGGGTCGAACACGGACAGCGCCAGCTCCTGATCGGCCGCGTAAGTTTTGGAGACCAGGTAGCACATGACGGTCTCGTCTTCCAGCGCGACGAACGCGTGGCCGACCCCGAGTGGGAAGTACATCGCACGGAAGTCGACCGGGTCGAGCACCACCGCGTCCCACTGGCCGAACGTCGGCGAGCCGACCCTGATGTCGATCACGATGTCGAGCGTCTTGCCGCGCGCGCAATAGACATACTTCGTCATCCCCGGCGGCGTCACCGTGAAGTGCACGCCACGCACGACGCCGCGCTGGGAATGGCTGTGGTTGGTCTGCGCGACCGGGAACAGCCGGTGCCCGGTGGCCGCGAGCAGGGCGGCCTCCTGGAACGGTGAGAGGAACAGGCCGCGGTCGTCCGGGAAGACGCGCGGAGTGAACTCGAAGGCGCCGTCGACCCTCAGCGGGCGGGCGGTCATCGTGCCGGTGGAGACCGTCGGCTCGACGCTCAGAACATCCTCGGACATGCGATTACCTTTCTCAAAACCAACGGAAACGCTTGCCCTCGTCCGCCCGGTACGCCACCGCGCCGAGCACGACGACCCACACGCCGAGCATGATCATGGAAATGGGGCTGGGGTAACGTCCCCAGACGAGTTCGGACAGCGCGAACGGGACCACGCCGAGCGCGAGGACGCCGATGATCTCACCGAACGACGCTGTCGAGGTGGTACCGAGTGCGGTGACGCCGATGTGCGGCAGACTGCCCGCGGCGGTGCCGTTCCGGGATGCCGACGAGGTCGCCGATCACCCGCGAGGGAAGCCGCTGGGCGAAGGCACTCCTGTAGTTGAACTTGGCGCGACCCGCGAGTACACGAACCCCGAAGCAATTGTCGCGCAATACTTTGCCGACCAGAGCGTGACTGGCCGTCACCCACACGCCGAGGTCGCCGCGATCACCGGCCGAGCGCGGGAAGTCCTGCCAGATCGCCGCCTGGGCACGAGCCTGCCGCTCGCCGAGTTCGGTCATCCGCTCTCCCCTTCCGCGCGGTCACGGTACCCACTCTCGTCCCCCTAATCTCAACCCCTAGCTGGGACAACACTCCGGTATCGGGCACCCTTGGTGATCACCGGTAGGGGTTGCCGCCCCACTCCGGCTGCCGGCACCTTGACATGTGGCCGGATGCGGTACTTCGGGTCCACAGCGCGGAAAGGACGACGGTGAGCCATGAGCGCAGTGGCGGGAGGACCGTGGACGCGACGGTTGCGAACCGCTGAGGATGCCCGCGCTCTGCTGGTCTGCTTTCCTCCCGCGGGCGCGACGGCCATGTTCTTCCTGCCGATGGCCCAAGCCATCGCCCGCCCGATCGATGTGATCAGTGTCCAGTACCCGGGCCGCCAGGACCGACGCAACGAACCGTGCGCGGGCAGCATCGATGAACTCGCCGACGGTGTCGTGGCGGAGCTGTTGAACAGCCACTCCACGCGCGCCGACCGCCAGTTGCCAGTCGCCTTGTTCGGGCATGGCATGGGCGCGTCGGTGGCCTTCGAGACAGCCACCCGCCTGGAACTGCTCGGTGTGGCCCCGATCGCCGTGTTCGCTTCCGGACGCACCGCGCCATCCCGGCAGCGCACAGGCACGACCCACCTCGCCAACGATGACACGCTCATCCGCGATCTCGCCGCGCTCGGCCCCGGCGCCCCACTGCCCGACGACAGCCTCGACCCGGTCCGCACGCCCACCACAGCGCTGCGCGGCGACTACACCGCGGCTGAGACCTATCACTGGCGCAGGGACCACCGGGTCAACTGCTACATCCTCGCCATGGTCGGCGATTGCGACCCCACGGCCACCGTCGACGAAGTCCGGTCGTGGAGCGAGGTGACCAGGGGCCGGTTCGAACTACAGGTGTTCTCCGGCAGGCACTTTTACATCAGTTCGTTCGTCTCCACGGTCGCGAACACGATCTCCGAACGAGTCGCCGCCCTGCTCCCGTGCGAACCGTGCAATGAGCACTAGTCATC
>JALZNB010000382.1 GCA_030857905.1 Actinomycetota bacterium | reverse complement strand
ACGCCGTGTGGGTCGCCCGCGCGGAGCGTGTCGGCGCCGAAGCGCAGGGCCGCGTTCAGACCGGCCAGTCCCCGCTCGTCAACGCACTCGGCGCCACTCCCGCGCAGCGCGTCGGCCACTCGCCTGTCCTCGCACACCACAAGTAGGCGCCGCACACCAGACGCGGTCAGCGCGGCCTCGACAGTGTCGAGCACCACAGCGAGCACGAGTTCCCGGTGTTCGGCGACACCACCGGGGACAGCGCCGCGCAGCCGGGATTTCGCCCGGTCCAACGCTTTGACCGGCACCACGAGATCGACCGTGTCCGCCACCGGTCCGATCCTGCCGTACCGCGCGGAGACGACCCCGTCTGGACCCGCGTCGCACCGCCGGGGAGACTCACAGGTCACCAGAACATGGCCAGTACGGTGACCCGAACGTCCGATCACCGCACGAGGAGGAGCAGTTGGGCAAGCGTGAGAAGGGCGGCTTCTGGGTCGGCAGCGCCGCGGCGCTGTTCTACCCGCTGAGCGCGGTGGGCAAGCGCGAGTACCGAGGCGCGGAGAAGCTGCCGAAGACCGGCGGGGTGCTGCTGGTGATGAACCACGTCTCCCACTTCGATCCGCTCTGCGACGCCGTCTTCGTCCACCGCAACGGCCGGGTGCCGCGCTTCATGGCCAAGGACAGCCTGTTCAGGCTCCCGGTGCTGGGCAGGATGTTGGCGGGCTCCGGGGGAATCTCGGTCTACCGCGGCTCGTCCGAGGCCCGCGACAGCCTGCGGGCCGCGCACGCCGCGCTCGGCGAGGGCAAGCTGGTGATCATCTATCCGGAGGGCACCATCTCCAGGGACCCGGCCGCCTGGCCGATGCGTGGTCGTACCGGTGTCGCCCGGCTCGCGCTGGAGAACGACGTGCCGGTGCTGCCCGCCGCCCGCTGGGGCACCAACCACATCCTCGACGGCTACACGAAGAAGTTCCGGCCTTTCCCGCGCAAGAAGGTCGTCACGCTGCTCGGTGACCCGATCGATCTCTCCGCCTATCGCGGCAAGCCGATCACCAACCAGTTGCTGCGCGAGGTCACCGACCTGCTCATGACCGACGTGCGCGACCTGCTCGCCGAGGTGCGAGGGGAACCGGCGCCCGCGGAGTTCTTCCGGCAGCCGATCCGGCGGTCCACCGAGCAGGACAAGGACACCGAGTAGCCGATGAGTGGCATCACGGTTCTCGGCGCGGGCTCGTGGGGCACCGCGTTCGCGAAGGTCGTCGCCGACACCGGGCGCGAGGTCACGCTGTGGGCGCGGCGCCGCGACGTGTCCGACGCCATCACCGAGCACGCCGAGAACAGCGAGTACCTGCCCGGCATCGCGCTGCCCCCCACGCTCAAGTCCACATCGGACCCCAGGGTGGCGCTCGACGGCGCGGACACGGTCGTGTTGGCGGTGCCGAGTCAGAGTCTGCGGCACAACCTCACCGCATGGCGCGGTCTCCTCGGCCCGGACGCGACCCTGGTCAGCCTGGCCAAAGGCGTGGAACTGGGCACACTCCGGCGGATGAGCGAGGTCATCGTGGATGTCACCGGTGTGCCGGAGGAGCACATCGCCGTGGTCTCCGGGCCCAATCTGGCGCGGGAGATCGCCGAGGAACAGCCCACGGCGACCGTGATCGCCTGCCGTGACCACGATCGCGCGGTCGCGCTTCAGGAGATCTGCACGACCGGCTACTTCCGCCCGTACACGGTGACCGACGTGGTCGGCGTCGAAGTGGGCGGCGCGTGCAAGAACGTGATCGCGCTGTCCTGCGGAATGGCGTCCGGGCTGGGATTCGGGGCCAACACCGTCGCCAGTCTGATCACCAGAGGGCTCGCCGAGACCGCGCGGCTGGGCGCGGCGCTGGGCGCCGACCCCGTGACGTTGTCCGGTTTGGCCGGGCTGGGCGACCTGGTCGCCACGTGCTCATCGCCCCTGTCGCGCAACCGGACCTTCGGTGAGCGCCTGGGCCGGGGGGATTCGCCCGCCCAGGCCCAGGCCGCCGCGCACGGGCAGGTCGCCGAGGGCGTGAAGTCGTGCTCGTCGATCCGGGATCTGGCGCTGCGCCACGGTGTCGAGATGCCGATCACCGAGGTGGTGCACCGGGTCTGCCACGACGGGTTCGACCCGAGGGAGATGGCGGGCGAGCTGATCGGCCGTAAGACGAGGCCGGAACGATGAACGCCGACGACGGCGACGGCACTCGCTGCGTGCACGCGGGTGTGCCGCCCGCCGTGGCGGGCGCTCCCGTCCCGCCGCAACCCGTGCTGGCCGCCCAGTTCCACCTTGGCGGTGAGGACTTCTACGGTCGCGCGGGCAACCCCACCTGGCGCGCTCTGGAAACCGCCATCGGCGAACTCGACGGCGGTGAGTGCCTGCTGTTCTCTTCCGGGATGGCCGCGGTCTCGACGTTGTTGCGCACGGTGCTCGGCGCGGGCGACACGGTTGTGCTGCCCGCGGATGGCTACTACGCGGTGCGCGACTACGTGCACCGCAACCTCGCGGCGTTGGGACTGGACGTTCGCGAGGTGTCTACTGCGGGGAGGTGGACGCCGGAGATGGTGGCAGGTGCTCGGCTGGTGTTGTTGGAAACGCCGTCGAACCCCGGCCTGGACGTGTGTGACATAGCGACGGTGTCCGCCCTCGCCCACGCGGCCGGTGCTCTGGTCGCTGTCGACAACACGACGGCCACACCGCTCGGACAGCGTCCGTTGGAGTTGGGTGCCGACATCACGGTCGCCAGTGACACCAAGGCGCTCGCCGGGCACAGCGATGTCGTACTCGGCCACATCAGTACCGTCGACGGCGAACTGGCCAACAGGTTGCGCGCGGAACGCTCGGCGAGTGGCTGTGTGCCGGGGCCGTTCGAGGCATGGCTGGCGCACCGCGGTCTTGGCACGCTGGATCTGCGCTTGGCGCGGCAGGCGGCCAACGCGAGCGCGCTCTACGACGCGCTGCGCGGCCATCCGGCGGTGCGTGAGGTGCGGTGGCCGGGTTCACCGCATGATCCCGCCTATGCCGTGGCCGCACGGCAGATGCGGCGCTTCGGCGGAGTGGTCACCTTCACGCTCGACTCGTCCGATGCCGTCGACCGCTTTCTCGCCGCGTCTCGGCTCGTGTCCTCGGCGACCAGCTTCGGGGGCCTGCACTCGACGGCCGATCGCCGCGCCCGCTGGGGAGACTCGGTGCCCGAGGGGCTGCTGCGCTTCTCCTGCGGCTGCGAGGACACCGACGACCTGGTCCGCGATGTGCTGACCGCGCTGGGAAAGCACTGACGCCCCATGCCGGGGGCACAGGGCGTCAGCGGGCTCACGCGTTCGTCACACGGGCAGGGCCATGGCCATGATCGGTTCGGTGGACGGCTTCTCCGAGCCGCCCGCCGGTTCGACCGTGACCGCGATGTCCGCCGCGTCGGTGATCCCCGAATCGTCCACAATGGATGCCCGACCGTCGGCGTCCGGGGTGATCAGACCGACCGAGTGCGGGGTGGGAACCCCGCCGTTGAGCAACCACACCTGGTGGGTCTTGCCTTCCGGCGCGGGCGGGACGTTGCTGGCCAGGAGCATGACCTTGCCCTGTTCCCTGGACACCAGAACGGTGCCGCGCAGACCGGAGGTCGTCGAGCCGCTGATCATGCGGGCGTCGTTGGCCGAGAGCAGACCGGCCATCGACGCCGCCTGCGCCTGTGTCGAGTCGAGATCCTGACGGCTCTGGGCCAGCATCGTGCCCAGGGAGATCGTGACCACCAACAGCACGGCGGCCGCGGCACCCAGGACGCGCACCGGCCACGGTGAGCGGGACGCGGCCTTGCGCTCGCGGCGCGTGCTCAGGTCGTCGGTCGGCTCGCCGATGGGCTCACCGATCGGCGGCAACTGGCGGACCTCGGAGATCCTGGCCAGGACCCTGGCCTTGAGCTCCGGTGGCGGCTGCTCGGAGACGGCGTCGCCGAGCCTGCCCGCGGTGGCCTGGAGCTCGCCGACCTCCTGCGCGCACGACTCGCACTCGGCGAGATGACGCTCGAAGGCGGCCCGCTCGGTGGCGGGGATCGCGTTCAGCGCGTAGGCGCCGGTCAGCGCGTGGATGTCTGCTGTTGTCATCGGGCCACCCCCAAACAGTCGCGCATCCGGATCAGGCCGTCGCGCAGGCGGGTCTTGATTGTTCCCAACGGAGTGCCCAGTAGCTCGGACACTTCGCGATAAGTCAATCCTCGGTAGTAGGCCAACTCGACCGACTCCCGCTGCAGTTCGGTGAGCGAGGACAGACAGCGGCGCACCTGCTCGTGTTCGAGCCTGGTGCTGACCTGCTCGGCCACCTCATCGAAAGGGCGGGTCGTCTCCCGCCGGTAGGCCTTGTCCTCGCGGTCGGTCGCGGACTGCGCCGACCGCACCCGGTCGACCGCCCTGCGATGGGCCAGGGTCATCACCCAGGTCATCGCGCTGCCCTTCTCCGGGGAGAACCGCGCCGCGGTCCGCCACAGTTCCAGCAGTACTTCCTGGGTCACTTCCTCGGACTGTGCCGGATCCCGCACGATGCGTCTGACCAAGCCGAACACCGGTGCCGACACCTGGTCGTAGAGCCGTTCGAACGCGGCTTCATCCCCGCGGGCGACCAGCAACAGCAGCTCGCTCGCGTCCAGCACCCTGGTCTGCTCGGTGTCGGGTACCCCGGATATCCGCCGAACACGTTCGGCCATGTGCACCTGCTCCCGTCATCTTCGCCCCGCGCATCGATGCGCGGCGCCGTCATCCCCGCCACTGGTCATTCGGTGCGGCGACCACCGCGGCTTGGCTGGATGTTCCCAGTACATGGACGGTTTGACGCGGACGGTCGCGGATGCTTTCCTGTTGCCGTGTTGCTGCGCGCCATGACCGACCGACGGGGTCACATCGACCTCGGCCGGGTCTGTAGCGCGCTCTGTTCCGGTCGTTGATCCGACCCGTCCCGCGCGGCGTGAGGTTACCGCCCGTGTCTCTCCGCTGTGGATCATCCGACTGTGGACCATGTGACCGAGAAGAGCCGCTGCCATGTTCGCCGTTCCCCCCAACACCATCGCCCTCACCGGCACCCCGGCTTCCGCGCACCCCGCGCTGATCGCCCGGCAGTACGCCGTCGAGCGGTTTCGCTGGGTCGACCTGCTGCGTTACGACCCGGCCGAGCGGTTCGCCACCCTGGTCGACCGGACCGCGGAGCAGGAGGTGTGGTTGATGGGCTGGCTCCCCGGCCAGGCCACCGACCCGCACGACCACGGCCCCGCCACGGGCGCGTTCGTCATCGTCTCCGGGTCGCTCACCGAGCGGGTGGTGCGTCCCGGTTCGGCCACGGAGGAACTGCACCTGCTGAGGCAAGGCCAGACGCGGGTGTTCGGTCTCGGCTACACCCACCGCGTCCACAACGGGGGACCGGACCCGGCGGTGTCCATCCACGTCTACCGTTCCGCCCGCCCGCGCGGCGGCGGCCACTCAGTCGATCCGGTGATCTGAGCATCTCTTACGGGTGAACCTGGGGATGGCCGCCCGACGGGTTATTCGACTGGGATTCGATCGGTGACGTGCTTCGGTGCCGAAGGTGCGCCCGGGGGCAGATCGGACGAGGACTGTGGCTCACCCCAGACCTGGCGGATCGGCAGGACCCCGGACCAGATCGTGCTCTCGGCGATGTCCGACTCGTCGTCGCCGGGATCACCCGTACGGATCTTCACCGCGGCCTCGGTGAGGTCGAGGGCGAGCACGGAGGTCTTGGCCAACTCCTTGTCCGTCGGCATCCGCGCATAGCCCCACGACCCTGGGGCGGCGTGCTCGGTGATCACCCGCAGAGCTTCTGTCTTTTCCGCGCTGTTGGTCACCGCGACTGCCGTTCCGTGCACGACAGCCGAGCGGTAGTTCATCGAGTGGTTGAACAACGAGCGCGCGTAGACGATGCCGTCGACCAGCGTCACCCCTACACAGACCTCGACGCCCTCGGCCGCCGTGCGAAGGCTCAGGGCACCGGAGGAGCCATGCAGGTACAGGGTGTCGCCGTCGCGGCCGTACGCGGTCGGCAGGACCAGCGGGGCGCCGTCGACAACGGTGGACAGGTGGCAGATCAGCCCGGCGTCGAGGACCGCGTGCAGGGAGGCGCGGTCGGTGACCGCTCTATTCTTGCCGCGCTGGACGGTGCTGCGCGCGGTGGGCGAGAGTGGTGCGTCAGTCACGGCGTTCACTGTCACGGACACTAGTGGCATTCTGATAGGGCCACAGCTCGCTAGTTTCAGGAGTCCACTTGTGTCCGAGAGTCTCGCACTGCCGCTGACCGTCGATCGAGAGTCCGCCACCCCGCTCGCTGTCCAGCTCGCCGAGGGGTTGCGCGCGGCCGCCGCGGACGGCCGATTGCGTGGCGGCGACCGCCTGCCGTCCACCAGGGCCCTGGCGACCCAGCTCGGGGTGAGTCGCACGGTCGCCGCCGCCGCGTACGAGCAACTCCACGCGGAGGGCTGGATCGCGGGCCGACACGGGTCGGGCACCTACGTCACCACCGCACCGCCCGGCTCACTGCGCGCCAGTCCCCGTCGCGCCCGACCCGAGATGGTCGCGTTGCCTGCGGTCGACCTCACGCCAGGCTCGCCGTGGGCGGGTGGGATCGACAGGTCGGCGTGGCGGCGTGCCTGGCGC
>JALZNB010000380.1 GCA_030857905.1 Actinomycetota bacterium | reverse complement strand
CCCCCCCCCCCCACGACCAGGGCGGTCATCTGGTGGCCGTCTGACGCAACAGTCGTTCCTTTGTCCTACAGCCCCGTTAACGGCTCAGGCTGGGGCTGGTCCGTTCGCGGGGTCGTCGTCGCGAAGGCGAGACGGCAGAAGGCCGGTACCAGGTCCTTCGTCGGACCCCCGGGGCTGCGGATGGCGCCCGTTCGCGGACTGGCAAGATCACCCCGTGTCGATCCAAGCGACCAACAGCGACCAGGAGACCGAGCGCTTCGCGCCCGTCACCCCCATCCCCGACCCCCCGCGTCCCGCGCCACGGCAGAAGCCGGTGGTCCGCCGCATAGTTCGCAAAGTGTTGGGTCCGAATCTCTTCACCAAACGCTGACCGGCCGGCCCGATCGATAGGTCCCCGGTCTCGGATACGTACCGGATCGCGACACTCGGAGTAGGTGTCCATCCTGCCGAATAGGCCATTGTGCAAGCCTATTTAGCCATCCGAGTGTAGATTTCTGAGGCCCGCTAACAGTTTCGTCCGCTTCCCGTACACCTCAGGTCACATGGCCGCAGAGGGGAAGCCGATGAATCAGACTGTCGTCGAGAATCAGAAACCCGGTAATCCGCGCAGTGAATGGGATCTTGGTGGGGTGGCGGGGGCGAGCGACCTCGAGGGGTTCGCCACCCGGCTGAGCACGAACCGCGGCGGAACCGTCGATTTCAAGATCGATACGAACTCGTCGAACTACCGCATCGACATCTACCGACTGGGATATTACGGCGGTTCGGGCGCTCGCAGGGTGCACACCATCCAACGGAACTTGTCGTCCCCGCAACCCCCGGCCGGGGGTGACCCGTCGATCGGACTGTGGGACGCGGCGACGTGGTCGGTCACGGCGTCCTGGACCATCCCGAACGATGCCGTGTCCGGGGTCTACCTCGCCAAACTCGTTCAGCAGGACGGGAACGCGGTCAACCACATCCCGTTCGTCGTCCGCGACGACGGTCAGCACCACGACATCGTGTTCCAGACCGCCGACACGACATGGCACGCCTACAACGGTTGGGGCGGGGCCAATCTGTACGGGGGCAACGCCGTCGCCGGGCGGGCGTACAAGGTCAGCTACAACCGGCCGATCACCACGCGCTATCCGAACGGTGGCACCTACGCGGGCCCGCAGGACTTCGTCCTCAGCGCCGAGCACGCGATGATCCGCTGGATGGAACGCAACGGCTACGACGTGACGTATGTGACCGGTGTCGACGTCGGGCCTGGCAACGTGAACCTGACCAACCACAAGATGTACATGTCCGTCGGGCACGACGAGTACTGGTCGGCCGACCAGCGCGCACACGTCGAGGCCGCCAGGGACGCGGGTGTGCACCTGTGCTTCCTCAGCGGCAACGAGATGTACTGGAAGACCCGGTGGGAGCCGGACATCAACGGCGTCGCGAACCGAACCCTGGTGTGCTACAAGGAAACCGTGTCCGGCGTGAAGATCGATCCGAGCCCGGAGTGGACCGGCACGTGGCGCGACCCGCGCTCATCGCCGCCCTCGGATGGGGGACGGCCGGAGAACGCGTTGACCGGCACCATCTTCCAGGTCGACTCTTACCAGCACGACCGCATCGAGGTGCCGTACTCGCGGTCGCGTTACCGGTTCTGGCGCAACACCGGCATGGTCGCTCTCAACCCGGGCGACACGGGCTGGCTGTCCGACGGGATGCTCGGCTACGAATGGGACGAGTCGCCGGACAATCGGTTCCGGCCGCCGACCCTGATCAAGCTTTCCGAGACCAACCGGAACATCGTCGACAAGTACCTGATCAATTACGGTTCGTACACCGCGAGCGCGCCCGCGACACACCATCTCACGCTGTACCGGGCCGCCGGCGGCGCGCTGGTTTTCGGTTCGGGCACGGTGTTCTGGTCGTTCGGCCTGGACGGCCAGCACGACTACATCAACGAGACGGTCCCACGGGTGACGGTCGACCCCGACGCGCAGCAGGCCACGGTGAACCTCTTCGCCGACATGGGAGTCCAACCGGAGACTCTTCAGGCGAACCTCGCCCCGGCCACCGCCTCGACGGACGTCACGCCACCCACGACGGTCATCACCGCACCAGCCAACGGCGCGTCCGTGGTGCAGCAGTCACAGGTCACGATCTCCGGGACTGCGAGCGACATCGGCGGCGTGGTCGCCGTGGTGGAAGTCTCCACGGACAACGGCGGCACCTGGTACCCGGCGACCGGCACGACGCACTGGACCTACCAATGGTGGCCGCGACTGCCCGGCGACCACACGATCAGGGTCCGCGCGATCGATGACAGCGTCAACGTCGAGTCGCCGGGCCAGACCCGCGCTGTGACCGTCACGCCCTCGGCCAACGTCAGCCTCTTCACTCCCGCCGACAAGCCGTTCGCGTTGCGCACCCCCGACACCGCCGATGTTCAACTGGGTGTCAAGTTCACGGTCAACACACCAGGTTCCGTGATCGGCGTACGGTTCTACAAGAACCAGGACAACACCGGTCCGCACGCGGCGACTCTGTGGACGTCCAACGGAACCTTCCTGGTACGCGCCGATTTCGTCGGTGAGACCGCGAGTGGCTGGCAGCAGGTCAACTTCCCCGCTCCGGTGCCGATCACGCCGGGCGCCACCTACATCGCCTCGTACCACACGACCGGTTTCTACGCGGCCGATGTCAACTATTTCGGCCAGTCCAGAACAAGTGGTGCCCTTACAGCGCCAAGCAACACGGCGGCGGGCGGCAACGGTGTTTTCGGGTACGGCGACAAGACCGTGTTCCCCGGAGGGTCCCATCAGGCGAACAACTACTGGGTTGACGTCGTGTTCGCACGAGCGGGCGGCGCGGGCAACCTGCCGCCGACGGCGAACCACGACTCGGGTCTGAGCACGCCGACGAACACCGCGCTCGTGATTCCCGCCTCGGTGCTCCTCGCCAACGACAGCGACCCCAACGGTTACCCCCTCACGGTTACCACAGTGGAGGGCGCGACGAACGGCACGGTGAGCCGCGACGCGAACATCGTGACATTCACGCCCACCAACGGTTACACGGGATCGGCGACGTTCCAGTACACGATCAGCAATGGGTTCACCACCGCGAGCGCCACCGTGTCGATCAACGTCGGCGTGCGGATGGTCGCACAGTCGATTTTCAACGCCGCCGACACGCCCGCGATCGTGAACTCCAGCGATGTCGGTCCACTCGAACTCGGCATGAAGTTCCGTTGTGCGGTCTCCGGTGCCAGCGCCACGGGAATCAAGTTTTACAAGGGTTCGCAGAACACCGGCACGCACATTGGTCGCTTGTGGACATCCGGCGGGACGTTGCTCGCCACCGTCACCTTCACCGGTGAGACCGCGAGCGGTTGGCAGAGCGCGTCTTTCGCCTCGCCTGTTCCGTTGACCGCCAACGCGCTGTATGTCGTGTCC
>JALZNB010000367.1 GCA_030857905.1 Actinomycetota bacterium | reverse complement strand
CTCGCCGCCTGCGGCTCCACCGCGGCCGACTCCGACACCGGCACCGCGGAGGCGGGCCTGCTGCGCATCGGCACGCTCGGCGACGCGCCGCCGAACATCTACCAGGAGAACGGTCAGTACACCGGCTTCGACAACGAGTTGCTCAAGGCTGTCGCGAAGAAGGCGGGTCTGCGCACCGAGTTCGTCGGCACCGACTTCTCCGCGCTGCTCGGCCAGATCAACAACAAGACCTTCGACGTCGGCTCGTCGGCGATCGCGCAGACCGACGAGCGCAAGAAGAACGTCGACTTCACCGACCCGTACAACTACGAGTACATCAGCATCCTGACCAAGAAGGGTTCGGCGGTCTCGGATGTGAACTCGCTCGACGGCAAGCGCGTCGCGGTGATCCAGGCCGCTGTCGGCGACCGCTACCTGACCACGAACGTGCCCGGCGCCCAGGTAGTCCGCTTCCCGACCTATGACGCCGCGCTCGCGGGTTTGCGCACGGGCGGCGTCGAGGGCTGGGTGATCGACCTGACCATCGCGGAGAAGTACGTCAAGGACAATCCGGCTGACGACTTCGCGGTCACCGGCACCATCGAAGCCAAGGATCTGCCGCACGGTTTCGCCGTCCGCAAGGGCAACGAGGCGTTGCGGACGAAGCTGAACGACGGGCTCAAGGCGGTCATCGCCGACGGGACCTGGCTGAGGCTGCACGACCGGTTCATCCCGTCGGTCCCGGTGCCGGACAAGTTCAAGCCGAAGCCTTGATGGACCTGATCGACACGTTCCTGAACTGGACATACATCGCCGAGGTCTTGCCGGATTTGCTGGGGACCGGCCTGGTCAACACGCTGATCCTGGCGGGATTCTCGGCGGTGCTCGGCACGGTCCTCGGCCTGGGGATCGCGGTCATGGGCCTGTCGCGAAGTCGCTGGCTGCGCTGGCCCGCGCGGGTGTACACCGACATCTTCCGCGGCCTGCCGTCGATCGTGACGATCTTGCTCGTCGGGCAGGGGCTCGCTCTGGCCGCGCGTCCGATCGTCGGCACCGACCCGTATCCGCTGGGCATTCTCGCGTTGAGCCTGATCGCCGCGGCGTATATCGGCGAGATCTTCCGCTCCGGCATCCAGAGCGTCGACAAGGGCCAACTGGAGGCCGCCCGCGCGGTCGGGATGACCTATCCCCAGGCGATGCGGCTCATCCTGATCCCGCAGGGAATTCGACGGGTGCTCCCGGCGCTGGTCAACCAGTTCATCTCGCTGGTGAAGGATTCCAGCCTGGTCTATTTCCTCGGGCTGCTGGCCGAACAACGTGACCTGTTCCGCATCGGTCAGGACTTGGCGGCCAACACCGGAAACCTGTCGCCGTTGGTCGCGGCCGGTCTGCTCTATCTGGCGATCACGGTTCCCCTGACCCATCTGGTGAACCACATCGACCGGCGCTTGCGGGACAACAAACGGATCGCGCGTGCCAAGCCCCCGGTGTCAGCCACGGTCCAGGCCCGGTGAAGTGTGCCGTAAGCTGCGCAAACGTGCCCACGCTCGCTGATTACCCGCAGATCGCCGCAGGCAAGGTTCGAGAGCTGCACGCGATCGACGACGACCATCTGCTGCTCGTCGCGTCCGATCGAATCTCGGCCTACGACTTCGTGCTGGACACCCCGATCCCGGACAAGGGCCGGGTCCTCACCGCGATGAGCGTGTTCTGGTTCGAACTGCTGGGCGACCTCGTCCCCAACCACCTCGTCGCGTGGGACGACGACCGCATCCCGGCCGAGGTGCGTGGCCGGGCGCTGGTCGTGCGCCGGTTGTCGATGCTCCAGGTCGAGGCGGTCGCGCGCGGGTTCCTCGCGGGCTCGGGCACGCTCGATTACCGGCGGACGGGCGCGGTGTGCGGCATCGAGTTGCCCGATGGCCTGGTCGAGGGGTCTCGGCTGCCGGAACCGATCTTCACCCCGGCGACCAAGGCACCGCTCGGCTCGCACGACGAGAACGTCGACTTCGCCGCGGTCGTCACCGAGGTCGGCCCAGACCTGGCCCACCGCGTACGCGATCTCACGCTGGCGATCTACACCCGCGCCGCCGCGCACGCCGAAGCGCGTGGCGTGATCTTGGCCGACACCAAGTTCGAGTTCGGCACCCTCGACGGCGAGGTCGTTCTCGGCGACGAAGTCCTGACCCCCGACTCCTCGCGCTACTGGCCGGTGTCGTCCTACGCGCCGGGCAGCGCCCAGCCGTCCTTCGACAAGCAGTTCGTGCGCGACTGGCTCACCTCGACTGAATCCGGCTGGGACCGCGCGTCCGACACGCCTCCGCCACCGCTGCCCGATGACGTCATCGCCGCCACCCGCGCTCGATACGTGCAGGCGTATGAGCAGGTCACCGGCCGGAAGTTCGCCGACTGGATCGGCTGAGGCTCCACCGACGACATCTCGCTGTCACCCCGGTCGACTGTGCTGGGGATATGACGGCCCAACTGGTGGTTTCGCTGTCCGGGATCAACTCCCGCACGGTGCACCGATGCGCCGACCTCGCCGCGGAACTCGACCGTCGAGGCGTGCCGCTGTCGCTGCTGTTCGCCCCTCGCCATGCCGACACCGCCGTGACCCAGTGGGCCCGCACCCGCCGCACGGCGGGCGACGCGATCGTGATGCACGGCTTCGATCACACCGTGGAGCCGCGCGGCCGCACCGCCCTGCCCATCGGCCGCCGCGCCGAGTTCGCCACGCTTCCCGCGCACGAGGCCGGTCTGCGTCTGACGGCCGCGATGTCGGCGATGGAACACGTCGGCCTGTCGACCGACAGTTTCGCCCCGCCGCGCTGGATGGCCTCTCGCGGAACGTTGATCGCCTTGCAGCGTAAGGGTTTTGGCTTGTGCGCCGATTTGTCCGGTGTGTACAACCTGCGTACCGGCACTGTCCACAGAGGTCGAGTGCAGGCCGTCGGTCAACGCGAACGCGCCGAGACGTGGTGGTGTTTCGCCCTGGTCCTCGCCGCTTCCCGCACGGCCCGCCGAGGCTCCCTGGTCCGTGTGGACATCACCGCGGCGGACTTGGCCCGTCCGGGCCCCCGACAGGCAGTGCTGGACGCGATAGACATCGCCCGCCACTACGGGGCGACAGGGACGACGTACCCGAAGCTCGTCAGGCACCCAGTCAAAGCATGAAGGCCCCGGCCGAAGCCGGGGCCTTCATGGCTCAGACTAGAAAGTCAGCTTCCACGAGTTGATGTATCCCGTGTCGCCGCGATAAAGGTCCTTCACACGCAGTTTCCAAGCACCGTTCGCCACCTCTAATGACGCGTTCACCGTGTACGTCGCCACGACGTTGTCCGCGGAATCGTTGGCGTTGGCCGTCTTCACCGGATACACCGTGCCATCCGGCGCCAGCAAGTCGATCGCGAGGTCGCCACGCCAGGTGTGCACGATGTTCACGTCCACCTTCAGCCCGGTCGGCGCGTTCCCGGCGCGACCGCTCACCGCGATCTCGCTGACACCGGTGCCCAGGTCGGCGATGGCCACATCCGCGGTGTTCTCGAAGACGCCGGGAGTCTCCGGCTTGCCGCCGAGACCCTCGGCCGCGTCGACCCGGCCCTCGCCGTAGAAGCTGTTCTTCGCGGTGGTGCCGGTGCACCGGGTGTCCGAACCACAGGGCAGGTCGTCGGCGAACGCGCCCAGGTCCCGACGCAGGTCGGCCGGAGTGGCGGCGGGCTTCACCGACGCCAACAGCGCGGCGACGCCCGCCACGTGCGGCGATGCCATCGACGTACCGGACAGTTGCCCGTACTTGCCGCCGGGCACGGTCGAGTAGACGTTGTCGCCAGGCGCGGCGACCGCGATCTTGTTCGTGCCGAAGTTGGAGAACGACGACTTCACGTTCGACGAGTTGATCGACGCCACCGCCACGACGCCCGGCAGTTCACCGGGTGCGCTGAGGCAGTCGTTGGTGATCGTCCGCTGGGTGGGGGTGCTGTCGTTGGGGCTGGTGCTGTCGGAGGACTTGGCGGCCAGGTTGTAGTTCTCGTTGCCCGCCGCGGCCACGTTGAGCACGCCCTTGCCCTCGGCGTAGGCGGTGGCGCGCTTGACGCCTTCCAGGATGGCCGCCTGGTCCGCGTCGTTCGGGCAGTTGAACAGCCACGGGTCGGTGTAGTAGCTGTTGTTGGTCACGTCGAAGCCCTGGTCGCCCGCGAAAACGAACGCGCAGATGGTGTTCTCGGCGAAGAAGAGCCCGCTCGGCACCTCCGCGATCCGCACCGACGCGATCCGCACGTTCGGCGCGACACCGATGGCGCCCTTGCCGTTCTTCGCCGCGGCGACCGTGCCTGCGACGTGCGTGCCGTGGCGATCGGTGTCGCGCCACGAACCGGCGCGCTGGTCGAGCTTGCCGTAGGCGCACGACGCCGACTTGGTCGCGTCGAAGTTGGCCTTGAGGTCGTAGTGCTGGTCGTCGACGCCGGTGTCGAGGATGCCGACGGTGACCGACCGCGAGCCCGTGGTGATCGCCCACGCCTTGTCGGCCTTGATCTGCGCCATGTCGGACCGCACGGTCTCGGCGTCGGTCGGCGTGGACTGGGCGGGCGCCGCGGGGATCGCCGGACTGTTGACCTCGCCGGGCAGATCCGCCGTGCGCGTCGCGCCGACCTTCTGTACCCCGCTGACGCCACGCATCTTCGCGGCGAAGTCGGCCGCGGACGAATGCGCGACGATGACCCCGATCGGGGCGTAGGTGGCGTAGACGCTGCCCCCGTTGGTCGCCACCGCCGACGATGCCCCCGCTGTGTCGTTGGGCGCGGTGATGACCAGGTATGAACGCAGACCGGCGCTGGAGACCGATCCCGGGTCGGCGGCGGCCGTGGCCACCGAGACTGTGGCCAAACCGATCGCGGCGGCTACCGCGATGGTGAATGAACGCAGGAACACTGTGTCCTCCGGACAACTCTGGGGGCGGCCCCTGCCGGTCGGCAAGGGTGCAGGAGCCCCGTTATCTCTCTTGAGACGGCGTCAGTCCGTTCGGGACGCGGCTCGACCAAGATATTCGCAGAATCGACCCACTCGGGCGCCCGACTGGCCGCCGCGTCGACCGAACGGAGTACCCGAGGCGTCTCCTCGGCCGGGGTGACGTGATAATCGACGTACTCTTGGGTAACTTGAACCTATGACCACCGTGCAGGCCACGACCTTCGATTCGCTCAACCCGGCAACGGACGAGGTGGTCGGTACGCACCCGATCCACACGAAAGAGCAGGTCCAGGCCGCTGTGGCCCGAGCGAGGGCGGCTGCCGCGTGGTGGGCGGACCTGGGGTTCGCGGGCCGCGCGGGGCGGTTGCGGGCGTGGAAGTCGATAGTCAACGCCAAGGCCGCCGAGCTCGCCGACGTCGTCCACCGGGAGACCGGCAAGCCGCCCGGTGATGCCATGTTGGAGATCATTCTGGCGATCGACCACACCGAGTGGGCCGCCAAGAACGCCCGAAAGGTACTGGGCCCCCACCGCCGTTCGCCTGGTTTGCTCATGGCCAACCAGGCCGCGACTGTCGAGTATCAGCCTCTGGGTGTTGTTGGTGTCATTGGTCCGTGGAATTACCCCGTCTTCACCCCGATGGGTTCCATCGCCTACGCCCTCGCCGCGGGTAACGCTGTCGTGTTCAAGCCGAGCGAGTACACCCCGGGTGTCGGGCAGTGGCTGGCGGACAGCTTCGCCGAGGCCGTTCCCGAGCACCCCGTCTTCCAGGTCATCACCGGCTTCGGCGAGACGGGTGCCGCGCTCTGCCGGGCGAACGTCGGCAAGATCGCCTTCACCGGATCGACGAACACCGGCAAGAAGATCATGGCCGCCTGCTCGGAGACCCTGACCCCGGTCCTCATCGAGGCGGGCGGCAAGGACGCTCTCCTGGTCGACGCCGACGCCGACCTCGAAGCCGCCGCGGACGCCGCCGTGTGGGGTGGGATCTCGAATGCGGGGCAGACCTGCATCGGCATCGAGCGGGTGTACGTCCACGAGCGTGTCTACGACGCGTTCGTGTCCAAAGTGGTCGCGAAGACCAAGGCCGTCCGCGCGGGCTTCGACGATGACGCCGACATCGGCCCCATCACCATGCCGTCCCAATTGGACATCATTCGCAGGCACATCACCGGCGCGCTCGCCAAGGGCGCCCGCGCGCTCGTCGGGGGCGCGGACGCGGTCGGTGACCGCTATGTCCAGCCGACGATCCTCGTCGACGTTCCCGAAGACGCCGCCGCCGTCACCGAGGAGACGTTCGGGCCGACGCTCACCATCGCCAAGGTTCGCGACATGGACGAGGCTGTCGACAAGGCGAACGCCACGGTCTACGGCCTCGGCGGGTCCGTCTTCTCCCGCGGCCGAGGGATGGAACTGGCCCGCCGCCTGCGTTCCGGCATGGTCTCGGTCAACTCCGTGATCGCTTTCGTCGGTGTCCCGTCACTGCCATTCGGCGGCGTGGGCGACTCCGGCTTCGGCCGCATCCACGGGCCGGAGGGCCTGCGCGAGTTCGGCCGCCCCAAGGCGATCACCCGGCAGCGCGTTCGCCCGCCGATGTTGTTGACTTCCTTCCAGCGCACCAAGAAGATCGACGCCCGCGTCGCCAAGCTGATCACTGTCCTGCACGGCAAGCGCCGCCGGGGATAAGTCGGCGGAGTCACAGGCTCGCCAGCACCGCGGCTTCCTCCGCGGTTGTCAGCCCGGCCTTGCGCTCCCGGTCCAACCCCAACGCCTGCTCCTGCGCCAACGCGCCCGCGACGGCGTCCACCAGCGGTCGCGGTGACAGTCCGGCGGCCAGCGCCGCGGTGACGTCGAAGTCGCACATCGCGGCGTGCGTCTCCGGCAACCACAGGGGCAGCGATGTGGGCCCGGACCAGTAACTGATCGACTGCTCTGCCAACACCGACGGCGTCACGGGCACCAGCTCGACGGGTGTGGCCACGGCGTCCGCGATCTCCCGCAACAACGATCGCAGCGGCACCGAGGGGCCGGTCGCGTCGAACGTGCCGCCGAGCTTCCGCTCGCTCGCGTCCACGATCCACGCGGCCAGGTCCCGCACGTCGACGTACTGCGCTGGCTGGTCCGTGTCCGGCACCACGACCCGCCCGCCTCGGCTCATCCGGCCGGGCCAGTACCCGAACCGGTCCGACCAGTCGCCCGGCCCGGTGATCAGCGGCCCGCGCGATCAGCGCGTCGGACCCGAACGCGGCCCTGGTCGCGTTCTCACTGGCCACCTTGATCGACCCGTACAGGTCCGGATCGGACTTGAGGCCGGTCTCGCCGCTGTGTTCCTCCTTCGGCGGCAGCAATTCGCGGGTCGCGAAGTTCTTGTAGGCCGAAATGGACGATACGAACGTCCAGTGGCCCACATCGGATCGCAGTGCGTCCAGGGCCCGTCGAACCCACGGGTAGGAGATGGTGGCCACATCCACGACCGCGTCGAACGAGGTGCCCGCGAGCGGTGCGAGCCCGTCGGGATCGTCGCGGTCGACCTTCACCAACTTCGCTCCATCCGGCACCGAACCGGACTCGCCGCGCGCCGCGCACACGACGTCGTGGCCGCGTCCCACGGCCTCCGCCGCGATGGTCTGACCGAGGAACCGGGTACCGCCGAGTACCAGAAGTCGCATGTCTCACCCTGACCCGTATACCCAGCCCACGCCACCTCTCTCGCTGCGGGCGAACACCGAGCGGAACCGACCCGAGGGGCGAACTCCCAGCTCAGGTACGCTTCCCCGGGTACCCGACCTCTCTAAATCAGGAGCTGCCCGTCGTGGCCCGTGTCGTCGTGGATGTCATGCCCAAGCCCGAGATCCTGGACCCGCAAGGTCAGGCGGTGGCGCGTGCGCTGCCCCGTTTGGGGTTCGACGGCATTTCCGATGTCCGTCAGGGAAAGCATTTCGAGCTGGAGGTCGACGACTCGGTCGACGACGCCACGCTCGCCAAGATCGCCGAGGGGTTCCTGTCGAACCCGGTCGTCGAGGACTTCGTCGTGCGGCGGGTGGACTCGTGAGGATCGGCGCGGTCACCTTCCCGGGGACGCTGGACGACAGCGACACCATCCGCGCCATCACCGCGAGCGGTGCCGAGGCCGTCGCACTCTGGCACGGTGACGCCGACCTGCGCGGTGTGGACGCGGTGATCCTGCCCGGAGGGTTCTCCTACGGCGATTACCTGCGTGCGGGCGCCATCGCCCGGTTCGCGCCGGTCATGGGCGAGATCATCGACGCCGCCCGAGGGGGTATGCCGGTTCTCGGCATCTGCAACGGTTTCCAGGTGCTCTGCGAGGCGGGCCTGCTGCCCGGCGCGCTGCTGCGCAACGCGGGTCTGCACTTCGTCTGTCGCGATCAGTGGCTGAAGGTGGAGAACAACTCGACCGCGTGGACCACGCGCTTCGACGCCGACGCCGAGATCATCATCCCGGTCAAGAACATGGATGGCCGCTTCGCCGCGAGCAAGTCCACTGTGGACGAGCTGGAGGGTGAGGGCCGCGTCGTGTTCCGCTACGTCGGTGGGAACCCCAACGGCTCGCTCGGTGACATCGCGGGCATCAGCGACCCGACCGGCCGCATCGTCGGCCTGATGCCGCATCCCGAGCACGCCATCGATGCGCTCACCGGCCCGTCCGACGACGGTCTCGGCCTGTTCCTGTCCGTGCTCGACTCGGTGGTCGCGGCATGACCGACACGGTTCAGAACGCCGAAGCCACCCCGGATGCCGAGCAGCCCTATCGCGCGCTCGGTCTCAAGGACGACGAGTACGCCCGCGTCCGCGAGATCCTGGGCCGCCGCCCCACCGACGCCGAACTGGCCATGTACTCGGTGATGTGGAGCGAACACTGCTCCTACAAGTCCTCCAGGGTGCACTGGAAGCACTGGAAGGACAACACGACTCCCGAGATGCAGGCCAAGATGTTGGCGGGCATCGGGGAAAACGCCGGTGTCGTCGACATCGGCGACGGCTGGGCGGTGACGTTCAAGCTGGAGTCGCACAACCACCCGTCCTATGTGGAGCCTTACCAGGGTGCCGCGACCGGTGTCGGCGGCATTGTCCGCGACATCATGGCGATGGGCGCGCGCCCGCTCGCCGTGATGGACCCGCTGCGCTTCGGCGCGGCCGACCACCCGGACACCAAGCGCGTGCTGCCCGGTGTCGTCGCTGGCATCGGCGGCTACGGCAATTGCCTTGGCCTGCCCAACATTGGCGGCGAGGTCGTGTTCGACCCGTCCTACCAGGGCAACCCGCTGGTCAACGCGCTGTGTGTCGGCGCGATGCGTGCCGAGGACCTGCACCTGGCGCACGCGTCCGGCGCGGGCAACAAGGTCATCCTGTTCGGCGCCCGCACCGGCCTCGACGGCATCGGCGGCGTGTCCGTGCTGGCGTCGGAGACATTCTCCGACGAAGGCGGCAAGGGCCGCAAGAAGCTGCCCGCGGTTCAGGTCGGCGACCCGTTCATGGAGAAGGTGCTCATCGAGTGCTGCCTCGAACTGTTCGCCGAGCGGATCGTCGACGGCATCCAGGACCTCGGCGGCGCGGGCCTCGCCTGCGCGACGAGTGAGTTGGCCAGTGCTGGCGACGGCGGAATGCACGTCGAACTCGAACGCGTCCCGTTGCGCGCCACCGGCATGACCCCGGCCGAGATCCTCTCCAGCGAGTCGCAGGAGCGGATGTGCGCGGTCGTCACACCGGCCAATGTGGACGCGTTCATGCGGGTCTGCGCCAAGTGGGACGTGATCGCCACCGAGATCGGTGAGGTCACCGACGGCGACCGCCTCGTCATCACCTGGCACGGCGAGACCGTTGTCGACGTCCCGCCGCGCACGGTCGCGCACGAGGGTCCGCTCTACGAGCGCCCCATCGTCCGGCCCGCCGACCAGGATCAGATCATGGCCGACCTGCCGGACTCGCTGCCCCGACCGTCCACTCCGGACGATCTGCGGGCCACGATCCTGCGCATGGCCGCGTCGCCGAACCTGGCCTCCCGCAAGTGGATCACCGAGCAGTACGACCGCTATGTGCGTGGTGGCACGGTTCTCGCCCAGCCCGCCGACGCGGGCATGATCCGGGTCGACGAGGAGACCGGTCGGGGCGTCGCGCTGGCCACCGACTGCAACGGTCGTTTCGTCAAGCTCGACCCGTACGTCGGCACCCAGCTCGCGCTGGCCGAGGCGTACCGCAACGTGGCGGTCTCGGGCGCGATGCCGCTGGCCATCACCAACTGCCTCAACTTCGGCTCCCCGGAAGACCCGGGCGTCATGTGGCAGTTCGAGGCGGCCGTCCGCGGTCTCGCCGAGGGCAGCAAGGAACTCGGCATCCCGGTCACCGGCGGCAACGTCAGCTTCTACAACCAGACCGGCAGCACCGCGATCCTGCCAACCCCGGTCGTCGGCGTCCTCGGCGTCATCGACGACGTCCGTCGCCGAATCCCCACCGGCGTCGGCGCCGAAGCCGGCGAAACCCTGTTGCTGCTCGGCGAGACCCGCGACGAGTTCGGCGGCTCGGAGTGGGCCCACGTGGTGCACAACCACCTCGGCGGCGTACCACCGAAGGTCGACCTGGCCCGCGAGAAGCTGCTGGCCGAAGTTCTCGTCGCGGGCTCACGCGACGGCATGGTCTCGGCAGCGCACGACCTGTCCGATGGCGGACTCGTTCAGACGCTGGTCGAGGCCGTACTGATCGGCGAGGTCGGCGCGCGCGTCTTCCTCGACCCGGATCTGGACCCGTTCGTCCAGTTGTTCAGCGAGTCGGCGGGCCGGGTGCTGGTCGCCGTGCCGCGTTCGGAGGAACTGCGCTTCACCGAGATGTGCACCGCCCGCGGCCTGCCGTGGCGCAAGACCGGTGTGGTCGACCCCGAGTCGGGGTCCCTGGAAATCCAGGACATCGCCACCCTGCCCCTGGCGGAGTTGCGCGAAGCGTGGGAAGGCACTCTGCCCGCGTTGTTCGGGTAGACAGAGCCGCACAGGCGCCGATGGGTGTCGTGGGGGGGGGGGG
>JALZNB010000355.1 GCA_030857905.1 Actinomycetota bacterium | reverse complement strand
GCCCCGCGCCCGGCGGGCCAGCCCGCAGACGTCCAACGGGAGCTGGAACGGGTTCGGGCCGAGTTGACCGACCGGGTGCGCCAAGTGCTCGTCCGAGCGGAGGAGATCGACGACGCCCTTGAGGCCGTGCTGGCCCGGGTCGCAGAGGACCGGCTCGGCGACGGGGGCGCCACGAGCCTGACCGCCGCCGCCGATGCCGGAGCGGCCATGGGCGTGGAGAAGCCGCCCATCCCTGGTGCCCCGCCCGCCCCGCCGGTCGACGCGGGTGCGGGCAAGCACGGGATGGACCCCTGGTACACCCGGGTAGATGACTACGTGACGAAGGCGCTGGCCACGGACGCGGCCGCGGCGGCGGACAGCATCGGGTGGACCCACGCCGCCAAGAACCTCGAGCACTACCTGAACAACTCCGGTGACGACGCGCGGGTCGACCCGAACGCGATGATGCGCGACGCGCCCGGGTTCCACGGGCAGGTCGACAAGACGACAGCGGGGGAACTGCGGCGGATCGCCGACGAGGCGGCGGCGAACGGCACCTACGGCAAGCCGGTCCAGTTCAGCACGGGGTGGAAGGGCTACTACATCGGCCCGGAGGAGAGCAAGGACTGGTACTACGCGATGGGCGGGGTCCAGTACTCGGTGACCGGTGTGGCGGTGGTGCACCCGCCCGAGCAGCCCGGCGGGCAGCCGCGGGTGGAGATGGACTACCAGACCCACGTGTTCGACCGGTACAACTGGGACGGGGGCAAGCAGACCCAGATCGGACCGATCACTATCACCGACGAGAAGATGGCCGAGATGCACCGAGCCGGGGTGGCCCAGGAGTACAACATCTCCGGGTCGACCGAGACCAGGCACTACGGTTCGGAACTGCCGCCGCCGGGACAGCAACCGAGCTTGCCCCCACCGCCCGACGACCGCACCGGCACCCGAACCGACCCGGGCCGATGAGGTCCACCCGCACCGCCCGCACCTGGCTGCTGGGGCCCGCCGTGTTCGTGCTCGCGGTGGCCTGCGCGCCGGGTCCGAAGGAAGGCGACAGAATGCCGCAGCCGGACACCGGCCAGGTCAGCACCGACCGGACCGAAGTCGCCGAGGCCCTGCGGTTCGGGGGCATCACCCTGCCCCCGTCCGCGGTCGTGCTCGGCGTCCAGCACGACCACGCGATCGACGAGCGCTACCGGGTCGCGGTCCGGGTGCCGGGGAGTGACATCGACGCCCTGCTGTCCGCATCCTCGTTCACCGAACGGCTCACCCCCGACTCCGGCCCGTTCCTGGCCCCGATCGATGGGTACGACCTGAGCGTGGCCGAGGACGTGGAATCCGCGAGCGACACACTGCCCCCCGGCGGTGACCGCTCGCGGACAGTGTCGCGGGAGATCGCCGTGGACCGGGGTCAGTCGGTGGTCCACCTCTGGTTGTTCACGACCTGACCCCGCCGCTCGATCCCCGCCGCGCGATCCAGCGGTCGGACCGCAGTGCTCGCCGGGCCGTCCGAGGCGGAACGCCCGGCGCTAGCCAGAGGATTGGTCGTGGCGCGGCTGCGTGCCGTTGCTCGGTGTGCTCCTGGGACCAAGCGCGGTCGCGTACTTCGCCGGGTTGTGGTGGGCGTTGGTGACCGCGTGTGCTTGCGCTCTCGTAATCGTGGTCACGGTTGTGAGAGGGCTACGCAAAGCGGTGCCGACGATCGCCAACCACATCGTCCAGCTCGATCGCGAGATGAACTCCTACTAGCGCGAGTGGCGTTACCCGAAGGCGTCGTTAACGAGGACGAGATGTGCCAGAAAGCGTTACAGGGCACGGGAACGAACCCCTGCATCTGCCATTAGGGGGTATGGGTAGACTCTCAAACTTCTGAGTACTGCAGTTGCGGGTGAGTCAGCGGAACATGGTCATGATCATGGCGATGCAAACCATGGTTTTGTGGTGGTTGGTCAGGTTCTCTTTAGTCGCGGACGCAGCGGTGAGGGTGAATCAGAACCCGCTGATCTTGTCAGTGCGTTTTACGACTACGAGGGTGGTTCGCCAGGTTCTTCGCCGCCAAGGCTGAAGGTATCGGGTTGGGTGGCGTCCCACGGCGGTTCCGCGTGGTCGACGCCGAACCCCACCACCTCACCGTGCACACGCTCGGCGCGTCTGGGCCGTTCGCCTCGCCGAACTTCGCCACGCCGACCGGGACTACGTCGTGGCCTGGACCGAACCCCGGGCTGTCAAGGGAAAGGAAGCGCAGTGAGCACTCTCGACGAGGTCGCCGAGTCGATCAAGACGGTATTGGACGGGTATGACCTCGGCGGACTCGAGATCACCGCGGACACGTCGTTTCGGCAGGACCTGGAGTTCGAGAGCATCGACATCGTGGTGCTGGGCGGCAAGCTCGGTGATCGCTACGGCGAGACGATCAACTTCCCCCGGTTCTGTCCGAACTGGACCTCGACCGGATCATCGCCCTCACCGTTGGCGACCTCGTCGACTACATCGACTCGTGCCGCTCCGCCGTCGCGTTGGACGCAACGGTATGAAGGGCAAGGCGGCCAAGCGGCTTGAGCGGGCGGCCCAGGTCGCGGCACTCAGGCCGGGCTATCTCACCGACTTGGCCGCAGGTGTCGAGCGGTTCTTCGAAGCGCGGAGGAACACCTGCCCGTGGTGTGACGGCGACCGGCTCGCGACCCGCCTGCGCACCACGGACCTCTTACAGCACAAGCCCGGCACGTTCGTTCTTGATAGGTGCGAAGACTGCGGCCACGTCTTCCAGAACCCGAAACTGAACGACACTGGTCTGGAGTTCTACTACCGAGACTTCTACGATGGCCTCGGCGAGGACATGCTGAATCACTTGTTCTCAGCGAAGGAGCAGCCCTACCAGTCCAGGGCGCGGGCGCTCAAGCCACACACCGAGCCGCGGTCATGGCTTGACATCGGCACCGGCCACGGACACTTTCCCAAAGCCGCGAAGAACCTGTTTCCGCACACGAGGTTCGACGGTCTTGATCTCGGAGAGGGTGTCGAGGCGGCGCAGGCGCGGGGCTGGATAGCACACAGCTACCGAGGGCAGTTCACCGAGCTGGCCGCGGACCTGGCCGAGCGCTACGACGTGGTGAGCATGTTCCACTACCTCGAGCACACCCCGCATCCCCGCCGGGAGTTGGCCGCGGCGCGGACAGTGTTGCGGCCCGGCGGGCATGTGGTCATCGAGGTGCCGGATTCGGAAAGCCGGTGGAGCCGAATCCTCGGCACGCGGTGGATACCGTGGCTGCAGCTCCGGCACCTGCATTTCGTGCCGATCGGGAACCCGAGAACCGCGTTGAGCGAGCACGGCTTCACCAGCGTCGCCGAACAGCGGGACGAGGCGCGGCATCGAAGCGATGATCGACTGCCTCGCGTGCGGGCTGACCAAGGCCGGGCACGACGTGATCGTGTTCACCGTGGGCGAGAGCGAGTCCCGGGTACCGACGCGGTTCGCCCGCGACTTGGCCGTCACGGACCGGCTCCACGCCGGTGACGTGGAAGTGGGCCACGCCGCGTGGGCGTATGAGAGTCTCGCCGACCGCGATGTCGTCCACGACCACACGCTCATCGGTCCACTGTGGGCCCTCGCCCAGCGCCGCGCCACCGTGGTCACCACCAGCCACGGTCCACTCGCCGGGGACCTGCGGCACGTCTACGGTTTCTACGGCAGCAGGCTGCCGGTGATCGCGGTCTCCCACGACCGAGCTGCCCGCGCCCCGGACGTCCACGTCGACACGGTCATCCACCACGGGGTGGACCCACAACGGTTCCCAGTCGGGCGCGGCGACGGCGGGTACCTCTTGTTCCTCGGCGAATGGCGCCCGACAGGGGGGTTCGCGACGCTGTCCAGATCGCGCGGGCCAGATTACCCGCGGCGCGGTGTCCGACACGGGCAACTCCGGCGACCTTGATCAGCGCCTCGGCGGGAAACTCGCCGCATCCCAGTGGAACCCACGCACAGTCCCCTGAATCCTTGACTGCTGCGCCGGTCGCGTCACACGGGAGTGGAGGGGGCTTGGTCGGCGTCGCCGTGTCGGTTTCGGGAGACGCGGACCCGTAGGCGGTCCAGCAGGTTTATCGACGGGCTGGCGGTGATGCCGTGGAGGACTACCGAGCCGATCACCACGAGGCCGACGACCCGCCAGATCGTGTTCTGTTCGGCGAAGTGCCCGTTTTCCAGGGCGTAAGCCACATAGAACAGTGATCCGATGCCCCGCACCCCGAAGAAGGAGATGACCATCCGCTCGCGGGGTCCGGTCTTGCCGCGTGCCAGGCCGATCAGGCCCGCCAGCGGGCGCACCACGAGCAGGATGACCAGCGCGACCAAGACTTCCCGCCACCCGAGCCCCGCCAGCAGGCCGGAGACGGCCGCGCCGCCGAGCAGGAAGATCAGCAGAACGGTGATCATGCGCTCGACCTGTTCGACGTGTCGGTGCAGCACGCCGTGGTAGCCGTGCGATCGCTCTGCCGCCCTGATGGTGCACGCGCACACGAAGACCGCGATGAAGCCGTATCCCTCGGCCAGTTCGGTGAGGCCGTAGGCCAGGAAGGTGGCGGCGAGCGCGACGAAGCCCTCGGCGTGCTCGGCCAGCCGGAACTTCTCCGATGGCGCGGCGAAGAACAGCTTGCGCAGGCCCCACCCGGTGATCAGACCGATGAGAAGACCGCAAGCGAGCCGCCACAGTACGTCCACCGCGAACCAGTGCGGCAGCCAGTCGCCCGGAGCGGCCCCGACGATGCTGATGGCCACCGCGGCGTAGGTGAACGGGAACGCCAGCCCGTCGTTGAGTCCGGCCTCGGAGGTCAGCGCGAACCGCGCCTCGTCCTCCACCGCCTCGGAGTCGTCCGGGTTCTCCACAGGCTCGGCCACCTGGACCTCGCTGGCCAGCACCGGGTCTGTGGGGGCCAGCACGGCGGCGAGCAGCACCGAGGCCGCCACGCCCCACCCGAGCACGCCCCAGCCCAGCAGGACGACGGCCACCATCGTCAGCGGCATCGTGATGCCCAGCAAGCGCCACGTCGAGGACCAGCGGCGCAGACCGATCGGCCGGTTGAGCGCGAGCCCCGCGCCCATCAACGAGATGATCACGCACAGCTCGGTGAGGTGGAGGACGACGGTGCTGTGCCGGATCGGGTCCGGGTCGGGCAGCGAGTCGAAGACCGAGAACGCGAGCGCGCCCCCGGCCAGGAACACCATGGGCATCGAGATCGGCGCCTTGCCCAGCACCCGCGGCAGGATCGCCGCCAACAAGGTCGCGACACCCATCCCGGCGTAGGCCACCGAGCCCGGGTCCACCACGGGGCCTCCCCTCCGCCGAAGTCAGGTCTGATCAGGAGGCTAGCCACCGCACTGGGTTCTCGCCGCACTCGCATCCACGTAGTCACGGTCATCGAACACGCCTGGCGCCGGATCGTCGGCCAAGCAGCAACAGACGACCGGTATTCGTTTGGAGCAGTGACAACGCTCACCATGAGGGCGATCATGTGACCTCGCGTTCGTGTCGCGTGGGGAGGAACCGCCGATGCCGCAGGAAAGTCTGCTCGCCTTGGTGCGTGAGTTCATGGAGCGGCCGGAGCGCGACGGCGTGCCGACCACTCGGTCCACACCGGTGCTGGTGTTCACCGGCCCCAAGGGATCGGGCAAGACCTCGTTGCTCGACGAGGTGCAGCGGCAACTGACCGGCAAGGTCCCGTACGCCGTCATCGACTGTGCGGCGTTGAAGAACAACGCGGCGTGGGAGGTGCTCGCGAGCCTCACCTTCGACCTCAACCTCACGGCCTCGGGATACGGAACGATCCCGTTCCCGAGGTTCGTGACCGCTCAGGTCGCCATCGCCCAGGACTTCACCGGTCTGCCCCTCGGCAAGAAGCAGGAGCAGCTGGAACGTGCGCTGGAAGAGCTGCGCAACGTCGACAAGCTGCGTGAAGTCATCGGCGTGATGGCCGAGCAGGCGGCCCAGTTCGTGCCGGTGATCGGACCGGCGGTGCAGTACGCGCCGGAGCTGGTGCTGCGCGGGCTCAAGTCGAACAGGCGGAGCTGGCAGGTCGTCCTTGGCGCCGGGTTCGCCCACTACGGCTCGGACAAGACCGCCGCCTACCTCCAACTGATCAGGATCAACCAGCTCACCCGGGACGACGCGAGCGAGAGCCAGCGCGAGGCCGCGACCGAGCTGCTGTGGGGCGCGTTCCTGGCCGACCTGCGCGCCGCGTTCGGCTCTGGTGGCCGCAAGCGAAGGTGGTCGTTGAACTGCGTGCTGCTGCTCGACAACATCGACGCGAAGCAGGGCCGAATCCTCTACCGGGCGCTTACCGACACCCGCCGCAAAGCGGAGCCGGACCCGTTGACCGTGGTCGCGACCAGCGGCGGCGGCCTGCCTCGTCACCTGGGCGTGAAGGAGCGCATCCCGTTCGCCGAGAAGGCGAGTTACGCCGGCTACGTAGAGCAGCGGCAGGGCCAGTTCCGCGCCGACGCGTACCCGGTGCGGCTGCGCGACCTGACCCTCGACGAGGTCACCGCGATGCTGGACGACGCGGCACCGCCGTGGATGGACGAGCGGCGCACCTATGCGGCTTGGATTTATCGGATGACGCTCGGCCACCCCGCGGCGACCGCAGTGCTGGTGAAGGCGTTCAGCGACCGGGAGAGTAGACCGGGTTCGCTGCGGGAGCTGCTGGTCGACGAGTTCCCCGGTTCGGTGGACCGAGAGCAGCAGATCACTGTCCAGCAGCGGTTGCGCCGGAAGTTCCTTGGCGACACCCCGGCGGAGGAGTTGCTGACGCGGTTACGGGCTTGCGCGGCTGCCCGCGACCTCGAACAGGCCGAGCTGTTGCGTGACAGTGGGTTGATCGTCCAGCCCTCCGACAATGCCGCGTTGGTGCCCGCCGAGTTGCAGGTCGTCGCCGGTGACCGGAACGTCATGCTGCCCGCGTTCCGGCACCTGATGCTCGCCGAGTTGGCCGAGCAGCGTGAACGCTGGTTGGCGGTGCACACCTGGTTGCGGGACAAGGGGAAGGACGATCGCCAGTACCACGCGCTCGCCACGCGGGACGTCGCCTCCGTGGTGACCTGGCTGGAGGACGGGCTGTCCGACGCGAAGACCTGGCTGGAGACTTTGCACTCCATCACCGAGGCACCCAACGACTTGGGGCTCGACCACGACGAGGCCGAACCTGACCGCGCGCTCGCCGCCGCCGGGTGGCGCCCATCGGACGGCGGGAACCAGACGCTGGCCAGGATCGTCGCGGCGCTGTGGATCGCCGGGGACCCGCTGGCCACGACCAGGCGCAAGGACCTGTACAGCAGCGCCGCGTTCGACCTGCGCTCGCTCGCGCAGGACCCGAGGGCGGCCCGCAACGACCTGCGGCACGAGGCTGATGTCCTGAATGAGCGGGCGGAGACCATCGACGACCTGCCCGAGACCGCTTCCCGTACCACGGTCGGCCGCACCGCCGCGTCCCCTTCGATGGTGCCCCCGGTGTCCACAGTGGAACGTCGCAGGCGCGGACGGACCAAGCTTTTCGGGGCAGTGGGTGCGCTCGCGGTGCTTGCTGTCGCGGGGATCGTCGTCGTACCGCAGTTCTGGAAGTGCGGTGACGACGTGTACAAGCTGGACGGCGAGTGCGTCGGCATCGCGCACAGCTCGTACGTCTTCGACGACCGGCTCGGCGACGCGCAACGCAAGATCTACGCCGAGAACGACAAGATCGCTGACGAGCCGCACGTCACGGTCGCGGTGATGACCCCGATGACCCCGTTGCCGCAGGACGCGGGCAGCGTGACCTGGGAACGGGTACGGGCGCAACTGGAGGGCGCGCACGTAGCGCAGCGCGCCGCGAATCAGCCGGGCAGGTCGCCCAAGGTGCGGCTGGTGCTGGCCAACCCCGGCAGCTCGCAGCAGGGATGGCAGGACGTCGTCGACCGGCTCACCAGCACGGTGGATGATCTCGTGGGGGTGGTCGGCATCGGGCTCAGCACGGTACCCACCCAGGGGGCCGCCAAGGCGCTCGCGGCAGCCGACGTCCCGATGGTGGCCTCGGTCGTGACCGCCACTGACATCAACGTCGAGAAGAAGGACGACAAGTCCGGCCACATCAGGGGTTTCACCCGAGTGAACACCACGACCGGCGAGCAGATCGGGGTCCTGTCGACCTTTCTCACCGAATCCGGCACCGGGACGGCGATGTTGGTATACGACACCAACGAGGACGACCTCTACACCTCGACGCTGTACCGGGAGTTCAGGCAGGCGGCCACCGACCGGCGCGGCCCGCAGATCACGGTGGAGAGCCGGTTCGACACCGAGGCCGCACTCGACACCCAGTTCAAGGAGATCGCCAAGGACCTGTGCATCGATGGCGCACCCACCACGATCCTCTACGCGGGGCGCGCGGTGCTGCTCGACGACCTCATCCGCAACCTGCGCAACCGGGGTTGTGCGCTGGACCGCCAGATCTCCCTGGTGACCGGCTCCGACGCCTCGATGTTGCGGTCCCGCGGCGACCTGCACCCCAAGGAGAACGAGGCGAAGCTCGCGATCGTCTACACCCCGCACTTCGACCCGGACGCGATGCGCGACGAACCGGGATTCGTGGCCATCGGCGAGGAGTTCGACCAGCTCGGGTTTCCCAGGCAGGACCTGGACGACGGCTGGGGCATCATGATGCACGACGCGGTGCTCGCCACCACCGAGTCGATCAACCAGGCGGCCAGCGGGCTCAACGCGGGCGCCGAGGTGACGCGCAAGGACGTTCGTGCCGCCCTGACGCGGCTGGACCGCACGAAGAACGCGGTGAACGGCGCCGGGGGCACCTTCGGGATCAACGCCACGACGGGCAACTCCACCGGTCGGCGGCTGCCGGTGATCGAAGTGGGCCCGGATGGCGCGTTCACCGTCAGGAAGATCGTCGATCTGCCCAGCTGATACCCAGGTCAGCGGTGGTCCACGAGGGTGGCGGGGATGTCGGTGCGTCGTAGAGGTACCAGCGGTCGAAGCTCGTCTTGCGGTTCTCGAAGACCCGGCGGTTGACGCTGGTGCAGTCCGGGTCCGCGGCGCTCTGGATGTAGGACGCCAGGACGTGACGGCCCTCGCACTGGTCGCCGTTGCGGTACTTCTCGTAACCCTGGCGGTGGCGCTGGTCGACGCGCTGGAGGCTGACGTCGATCGGTACGTCCAGGAACAGCGCGGTCGACCCGCCGGTCCACCGAGCCGTGGGAACTCATGGTGGTGTCCCAGATGACGTTCTTGCGGCTCCGGACTGCCAGCCCGGTGACCAGGTCGGTGATCGCCGACGCCTCCTGCTGGATCAGTTCCGAACCCTCCAGCGGCGAGAGGCCGTCGATCCGCGGGACCAGGCCGTGCTCGCACAGCTTCTCTTTGGCGTCGTCGGCGTTGGGCACCTGGTACCGGGAGGGCTCCACGTCGGGGTTCTGGTTCAGCGCCGTCGTCTTGCCCGCCCCCGGCAGACCGCCGGTGAACAGCGCCTCGCCCTCGTCGGGCACCCACGCGCCCCGCGAGTACAGCTCGGCGGCGATCCTGCGGTGCTTCGCCGCGCGTTCGGGCACCCAGTGGACGCCGTCACCGTTGACGGTGTGCGTAACGGCGGTGGCCCTGCCCTGCGCGAGCGCCTCGGCGACCTTGGCGTCGACCTCGTGGACGTGGGCGGCCCACTGCTCGTCGGTCAGCGGTTCCAGAGCGCCGGGCCCGGCGGCCGACACGGTGACCGGCGCGATGGCCAACGAGATCGTCACCAGCACCGTGACCGCGAGCCGCGACCACCACGGGCGCTTGGCCTTCTCCGACGTCGCAACCATCTCTGCGCGGCGCATCCAGACTCCTCTGGACATCACGAGACACCACCACCGGCGTCCTGTAGGCACAGAGTCGTCGCACCACAGGGGTCCGGCCAGCCGGCCGGTCCAACACCACCCAGGCAGGTGGTGTTGGACCGGACATCGTCGGTGGATCAGAGGCGGTTCATCGGATCGGGCCAGCCGCATCGACCGGTGCCCAAATCCGCACTATCCCGGGTTGCTCAACCTTAAAGCGCTTGCGGCGCCGGGTTTTGCGGTGTCAAGAACCAGGGTTTGGTGGTGGTGTCGCCCCGGAAGAACTTCTCCAACAGGGTGGCCACCTTCTGCTTGCCGCTCGTGGCGGGGTGGATGCCGTCCGAGTTGAAGTCCGAGCAGCGCCACTCCAGTCCGTCCGCGCGGCCGGGGGTGCCGCCGGGGGCGTTGTCCGAGCCGACTCCGTCGGCCCACAGGTACGGGCCCCAGGACAGCCATGGCGCCACCGCTGACGAACCGTTGTAGGCCAGCGCCGGGTCACCCGCGATCTGGTCCTCGACGAGCCATTTGACGGCGAACGCCTGTTCGTAGGCGCCGGTACCGCGCGTCGACGAGCCGTAGTCGCCGTAGATGCGGCTGGACAGGTAGGCCTGCCGGAGGTTGGGGTACTTCTGCTTGGCGATCCGGACGATCGTCTGCAGGTGGTCCCGCAGCCCCTGCGCGCTCGCCGGGAACGGGCCGAACTGGCCGAGGTTGTCGCCGTTCATCTGCTGCTTGAGCCACAGCACCTGCACCTGGGCGGGCGCCACGCCCGCGGTCTGCAGCCGCGTGGCCAGCCCGCGCCAGGTGTCGGCCGCCGGGTCGATCCACAGCGCCGCGCCCTGGCCGCCCTGGGCCCCGTCGACCAGCCGCAGCCGTGGGTGCAGTGTGGGGTCGCCCGCCACGTTGGCCATGAAGTGGGTGAACTCCTGGGTGGTGTTGGACATCCCGATCGAGATCATGCCCACCAGTCCGCCCGCCGGGTCGATCGCGCCCGACGCCGTTCTGGGTTTTATGTGGTTGACGGCGATGCCGCGTCCCGCCTGCTCGTGCGCGCTGGGTCGCTGGTTGGTGCCACCGGGGTAGAGGCCTCCCTGCTCGCCCAGATAAGTCTCGCCTGGTGCCATGTCGGATATGGGGGTTCTGCCGGTAGAGGTCTGGGTGCAGTCGGCGGTCACCGATGCCTGTCCCGTGACCGGGAAAAGCAATGACGCCGCGGTGGCAAGCACGACCGGGATAATCCGTCGGGTGCGCAGTGTGCTCATACGACCACACTGGTCGACTGGCGCGAATCGTCAATCACCCGAGTGGCGCCATCACACCGCCGCGGCCGCCGTGGTGAGCCTCCAAGCCAACCCTCACCGGTCAGGGGACTGTCGCGGCACGGTGAGAACGTGTTGGAAATAGCGCTGAACGAGGATATGGCCGTGTGTCTCGGTCGTGAGAAGAATCGCGCCGAGGTTGGGAGGGAACGGTAAATGTTCGGAATGGTAAGCGGGCGGCGATAAGGAATGTGCCGGGCGAGATGGATATTGTTTTCCCTGAAATTGGCGGGGTGATTGTGGGGAATGGCGGCGTCTATGCCCGGTGTGGTTGTCGAGCACGTTGAGAGGGGGATCGGAGTCGACCTCGTCGACCTCGATCACGTCGTAGAGGCCCGGTGTCAGCCCCAGCGCATCGAAGCCGGAGCCGAGGTTGGCCGTGGAGGCGGGAACGGTAGTGCGGTGAGAGGTGTTCGCAGAGTTAAAAGTTACCTCGGTTTATCCATTGCGATACCGCTGGCCTGCCGCCAATGTTGGCGGAGACGAGTGGATTCGATCAGTCACCCTGCCTGCGAGCGTTGTCCACTCGTCTCACCCTGTGAATTGGGCCCTGTTGAGGGCGGATTTGGAGCGCACAATGAGAATGCTCGCGAGAGTGGTCCCTGTGGTCTGCCTACTGAGTCTTGGCCTGGCCGCGCCGGTGGCGCTCGGTCAGGAAGCCGTGCCGATGGGGGAGATCCAGAACGCGGGCGGTCCGAACGCGGTGCCCGACCGGTACATCGTGGCGCTGCGCGACGACAGGTCCGGGATCGCCGCGACCACGGATCTTCTGCGCCGCTACGGCGGCGAGCGCAAGCACACGTTCGAGAACGCGTTTCGGGGCTACTCGGTGGTGATGGCCGAGGACGCGGCGAAGCGGCTCGCGGCCGACCCGGCGGTGGCGTACGTGGCGCAGACGCGCCTGGTGCGCCAGACCGCGGACACGCAGCCGAACCCGCCGTCCTGGGGCATCGACCGCGTCGACCAGAAGGCCCTGCCGCTGGACAAGTCCTACACCTATCAGAACAGCGGCGAGGGTGTGCACGCTTACATCCTGAGCAGCGGCATCCGGCTGACCCACGAGGACATCAGGGGCCGCACTGTCGACGACCCCGACTTCAGCGGCGAGACCGACGGCACGTCCAACGAGTGCGCCACGAACGGTCACGGCTCACACGAGGCGGGCACCATCGGCGGCACGAAGTTCGGGCTGGCGAAGAAAGTCACGCTGCACAGCGTCCAGACGGTCGGCTGTGGCGGTTCCGGACCTGACGACAACCTGGTGAAGGCGCTGGACTGGTTGGCGGCCAACCACAAGAAGCCCGCGGTGGCGAACATGAGTCTGACCGCGGACAACCACCCGTACAAGCCGTTGCAGGACGCGGTCAAGCGCGCGGTGGCCAGCGGTGTCACCCTCGCCATCTCGGCGGGCAACCACGGCGGCGACGCCTGCAACTACACGCCGTCCGATGTCACCGAGGCGATCATCGCCGGTGGCAGCGACATCGACGACACGATCCGGGACGGCACGAACACCGGCAAGTGCATCGACCTGTTCGCGCCCGCGGGCAACATCGTGTCGCTGAACAGCAACAGTGACACCGCCAGTTCTGCCCGCAGCGGCACTTCCTTCGCCTCCCCGCACATCGCGGGCGCGGCAGCGCTGTACCTGACGGCGAATCCGTCGGCCACGCCGAAGCAGGTCGAAGAGGGACTGGTGCGACACGCGACCGACGGGGTGCTGACCCAGATCAAGGACTCGCCGAACAAGTTGCTCAACGTGCGCGAGATCGGTGGGGGTGGCGGCGACACCCAGGCCCCGACAGTGCCCGCGACCCTGCGGTCCACCGGGTCGACGAGCACGTCGATCTCGCTGGCCTGGGATGCTTCCCAGGACAACGTGGGCGTCACCGGGTACGAGGTGTACAACGGCACCGAACTGGCCACCACTGTCGCTGGCACGTCCGGGACGGTGACCGGCCTGTCCGCCGACCAGTCGTACGAATTCACCGTCAAGGCTCGGGATGCGGCAGGGAACGTGTCCGCCGCCAGTGCGCCGCTCAAGGCGCGTACCGAGCCCGGTGGTGGCGGGGACGAAGAGCCGCCGTCAGCGCCGGCCAACCCCCGGTCGACCGGGGCGACGGAAACCACGGTGTCGCTCGCGTGGGACGCCTCGGCGGATAATGTCGCGGTCGCCGGGTACGACGTGTACAACGGCAGCGCGCTCGCCACGACGGTGACGGGCACCGTCGCGACGGTGACTGGCCTGACCTCGAACACCGAGTACTCGTTCACCGTTGCGGCCAAGGACGCCGCGGGCAACAAGTCGACGCCATCGGTCGCGGTGAAAGTCCGCACCACCGGTGGTGGTGGCGGTCGTACATTCACCAACGACGGCGACTTCCAGATCCGTGACTATCAGCGCACGGTCAGCCCGGTCAACGTCAGCGCGTCCGGTCAGGCAGCGACCACGGTCACGTTGTCGTTGCGGATCAACCACACCTGCGCGGAGGACCTCGGCATCTCGCTGCTCGACCCGAGCGGGAGGACGTATCCCGTGAAGTACAGCGGAGTCGGCAACTACCGTTGTACGCCGTGGTCCGGCGCCCAGGCGTACACCGTCCCCAATGTCTCGTCCGCGGCCCCGGGTACGTGGCAACTGAGGATCACCGACTACGGCCCTGGCGATGTGGGCATCCTCGACTCCTGGTCGATCACCCTGTAGTCCTCAACGGAAGACAACGAGAGTGAAGGGTCCGCTGGTCTGGGTGTTCGCCCAGACCGGCGGGCTTTTTCGGGCGTCGTCGGTGACCGGAGGCCGTGGGGATCGTGTCAGTTGAGGACCGCGATTCCGAGGTTGAGCGCGGTGGCGAACAGAATCCACGCCAGGTATGGGGCGAGCAGCCACGCCGCCAGCGGTCGGGTCTTGCGGAACCGGAGGATCGTGATCACGACGGCCGCGTCGAGCGCGAGGATGACGACGAGCGCGGGCCACAACCATTGCAGGGCGAAGAATGTCGGTGTCCACAACAGATTCAGTGCGAGCTGCGTGGACCACCAGGCGAGGGCGCCGCGGTCGCGCCGCAGCCACACCAGCCAGCCCGCCACCGCGATCAGCAGGTACAGCACTGTCCAGACTGGCCCGAACAGGGCGTTGGGCGGGGTGAACCACGGTTTGTCGGCGCTCGCGTACCAGCCGCGGACGTTGCTTACGGTGGCGAGCGAACCCAACGCTGCCACCGCGTAGCTGAGCACTACGAACCCGGCCAGGACAAGCCAGTCACGGGGCGCGACGGAGCGGACATGGGGGTGCGTGGTCATGCCACCAGTGCACTGCATCGGGCACATGGCCACAACCTGAACGCCGGCTGATCCGGGCTTTTCCCGAACCGCGCGCTGCCGATGTTCGTAATGGACCTGGGAATCTCAGGTGCGAGTCGTAGAGGCGTGCACTGTACGGTTGTGTGCCCGCCGCCGCCCTGTTGATCTGGGGTGCCTGGACCGCGTCGGGCGACTGGCTGCGGGGCGAGGAGAGCGCGCACGATGGGACACCTTGAGGCCGCGCACGTCGAGTACTACCTGCCCGACGGGCGGGCGCTGCTCGGGGACGTGTCCTTCCGGGTCGGCGACGGGGCTGTCGCCGCGCTCGTCGGGGCGAATGGGGCGGGGAAGACGACGCTGCTGCGGTTGCTGTCCGGGGAGCTTGTGCCGCACGGCGGGTCCGTTACGCGCAGTGGAGCGCTCGGGGTCATGCCGCAGTTCATCGGGTCGGTGCGCGATGACCGGACCGTGCGCGACCTGTTGCTCACCGTCGCCCAGCCCAGGGTCGCCGAGGCGGCGCGGGCGGTGGACGCGGCCGAGACGGCGATGATCGA
This sequence comes from Actinomycetota bacterium, assembly GCA_030857905.1. Lineage (GTDB taxonomy): Bacteria > Actinomycetota > Actinomycetes > Mycobacteriales > Pseudonocardiaceae > Actinokineospora. The sequence goes on along the minus strand of JALZNB010000355.1, from coordinate 2,558 downwards.
GTTCGACACCGAGAAGACCCAGATGGCCTACGCCCAGGCCCTCGCCGACTGGGGCGAGGCGGGCGGGTACGAGGCCGAGACCCATTGGGACATCTGCACCACCGCGGCGATGGGCATGCCCTACGACGTGGCCAAGTGGCGCGACGTGCGCACCCTGTCCGGCGGCGAGCAGAAGCGGCTGGTGCTCGAGTCGCTGTTCCGCGGCACCGACGAGGTGCTGCTGCTCGACGAGCCGGACAACTACCTCGACGTGCCCGGCAAGCGGTGGCTGGAGGCCAGGCTCGCCGAGACCGCGAAGACCGTGCTGTTCGTCAGCCACGACCGTGAGCTGCTCTCCACTGCCGCCCAGCGCATCGTCAGCGTTGAGCCGGGTGCCGCGGGCGCCGACGCCTGGGTGCACGGCGGCGGGTTCGCCACCTTCCACACCGCGCGTACTGAGCGTTTCGCCCGCTACGACGAGATGCGTAAGCGGTGGGACGAAAAGCATGCCCAGTTGCGCAAACTCGTCCTGGACATGCGCGACTACGCTGCCCGCAGCCACGACATGGCCTCCCGCTACGCCGCCGCCCAGACCCGGCTGCGCAAGTTCGAGGAGGTCGGCCCGTCGCCGGAGCCGCCGCGCAAGCAGGAGATCACCATGCGGCTGCGCGGTGGACGCACCGGCGTGCGTGCGCTCACCTGTACCGGCCTGGAACTGACCGGGCTGATGAAACCGTTCGACCTAGAGGTCTTCTACGGTGAGCGCGTCGCGGTCCTGGGCAGCAACGGTTCCGGCAAATCGCACTTCCTGCGCCTGCTCGCAGGCGACGACGTCGCGCACACCGGCACTTGGAAGCTCGGCGCGCGAGTGGTGGCTGGGCACTTCGCCCAAACCCACGCCCACCCCGAGCTGCTCGACCGCACCCTGTTGGAGATCCTGGCCGACCGCCACTCCCATGACCGCGGCAAGGCCATGGGTGTGCTGCGCCGCTACGAGCTGGAGCGGCAGGCCGAGCAGCGGTTCGAGAAGCTCTCGGGCGGCCAGCAGGCCCGCTTCCAGATCCTGCTGCTGGAGCTGGCCGGCACGACCGCGCTGCTGCTCGACGAGCCCACCGACAACCTCGACCTGGAGAGCGCCGAGGCGCTGCAGGACGGGCTGGGTGCCTACGACGGCACTGTTCTCGCTGTCACCCACGACCGGTGGTTTGCCCGCACCTTCGACCGCTACCTCGTTTTCGGCGCCGACGGCGAGATTCGTGAGACCGCCGAGCCGGTCTGGGACGAGCGCCGCGTCGACCGCCGACGCTGACCCGCGTCCGCTCGACGCTTCGGACGTTGGCGGCGCGGTAAACGTATGGCGCGCAAGGATTACAGGATGGGTGAGCGGCGTTCGATGAGGACGGTGTCGTGCCATACGCCGTTGAGTTGGGCGATGCGTTCGCGGATGCCGACGGTGCGGTAGCCGGCGGAGTGGTGCAGGGCCAGGCTGGTGCGGTTCTCGGTGAAGATCGACGTTTGCAGGGTCCAGATTCCGTCGTTGTCGGCGGCGGTGACCTGCTTGCGAAGCAGCGCTTTGCCGACGCCTCGGCCGCGGTATCCGTCGGCGACGTAGACGGAGGTCTCGGCGACGCCCGCGTAGCACTCACGGTTCGAGACGGGGCCCGCGGCGGTCCAGCCGACGACCTCGCCGTCGATCTCGGCGACCCAGCGATGGCCGGGCAGCCAGGTCGCGTCGAGGGTGGTGCGGCTGGGAACCGTGGTCTCGAAGGTGGCGGTGCTTGTGGCGATGCCTTCACCGTGGATGCGGCGCACGGCGAGCCAATCGCGGGGTTCGAGGGCGCGCACGGTCACATCGGCGGGAACGTCGTCGGGGCAACAGGGGCGGGGAGCGAGTAGGCCCATGACGGCGTCGGCCGCGTGCGGGAGTCCGGCGCAGCAGGCTTCGTTGACCGTGACGATCGTGGCGGTGCCTTCCTTGCGCAGGCGGACGAAGCCGACGTCCGCGAGCTTGCGCACGTGATGGGAGGTGGTGGACTGGCTGGTGCCGAGGATCTCGGTCAGCGCGCCGACGGTGATGCCTGTCGGCGTGGTGGCCACGGCGTGCAGGAGGCGGACGCGGACGGGTTCGGCGAGGCAGGCGAACCAGTCGGCGTAGGTGGCGGCCTCGCCGGTGGGCAGGACTTGGGCCTGGGGCAGCGCGATCGGCATGCGGTCGAGTGTATCGACTTGGGTCGATGGTTGCATCCATCGAGCGTGGTCGATACTGTTCGGCAAGTCAATCGATCTGGATCGATGAAAGGGTGTCGAAATGACCGAATCGCCTGTGGTGGTTGTCGGGGCCGGGCCAGTGGGGTTGGCCGCCGCCGCCGAGCTGGCCGAGCGAGGGCTCCGACCGCTGGTTCTCGAACGCGGGAACCGGGCCGGTGCGGCGGTGGCCCAGTGGCACCATGTGCGGCTGTTCTCCCGGTGGGCAGAGCTGGTCGCTCCAGCCGCGCGTCGTCTGCTGGAGTCGGGTGGGTGGCGGCACCCGGACCCCGAGGGCTATCCGACCGGCGCGGAGTGGGCCGAGTCGTACCTGG
>JALZNB010000363.1 GCA_030857905.1 Actinomycetota bacterium | reverse complement strand
TGGTCGACCCGGCACACGCCAACCCGGAGTTGGGTGGCGAGCGCGGGCGCGCGGCTATGGTGGCCCGGCTTCGCGCGGCAGGTCTCGACCTCGTCGTCGACATCGTGCCGAACCACATGGCGGTCGCGTTGCCCTCGGCGAATCCGTGGTGGTGGGATGTGCTCGCCGCCGGGCCGGGCTCGGAATACGCGCGTTACTTCGACATCGAGTCGTTCCCGGTGCTGCTCCCGGTCCTCGGGTCCGAAGAGGACATCGCGGCACTGACCGTCGACGGCGATCGCCTGCGCTATCACGAACACGAGTTCCCGATCGCGCCCGGCACCGAAGGTGGCTCCGCGCAGGAGATTCACCACCGCCAGCACTACCGCCTGGTCGACTGGCGGCGGGCGAGCGCCGAGCTGAACTACCGGCGGTTCTTCGACATCACCACGCTCGCGGGCGTGCGGGTGGAGGACCGCTCGGTGTTCGAGGCCACCCACGCGGAGGTACTGCGTTGGGTCGCCGACGGTGACGTGCTCGGTCTGCGGGTCGACCACCCGGACGGCCTGGCCGACCCCGCGAGCTACGCGCGACGGCTGGCGGCGCGGGCGGGCTGCTGGATCGTGCTGGAGAAGATCCTCGAAGTCGGGGAGGCACTGCCGACATCGTGGTCGGTGGCGGGCACCACCGGCTACGACGCGCTGCGCGAGGTCTGCGGGGTGTTCATCGACCAGGACGCCGAGGCGGAGTTCACCGCGTTGGCGGACTCGTTGGGTGTGCCGACGGATTTCGCGGCCGTACGCGAGGAGACGCGCAGGCTCATCACCTCGACCTCGCTGGCCACCGAGGTACGCAGGATCGCGGCTCTGCTGTCCGATGTGGACCCCGATCACGCGCGGCGGGCGGTGGCCGAACTCATGGTCGCGTTCCCGGTCTACCGGTCGTATCTGCCCGAAGACGGCGAAGCGCACTGGGCCGATGCCGTGTCACGGGTGCGCACCGCGTGGCCGGAGCTGGCGGAGGCAGTCGACGCACTCGACCAGCGGGTACGGACGAGCCCGAGCGGCGAGTTGGCGATCCGGGTACAGCAGACCTCGGGCATGGTCGTGGCCAAGGGCACCGAGGACACCGCGTTCTACCGATGCACCCGGTTCGTCGCGCTCAACGAGGTCGGCGGAAGCCCCGCGCACTTCGGGGTGAGCGTCGCCGACTTCCACGCGGCGCAGACCACCCGCGAGCGGGACTTTCCGCAGGCGATGACCGCACTGTCCACACACGACACCAAGCGGTCGGAGGATGTCCGCGCACGGCTGGCCGCGCTCGCCGAACTGCCCACCGAGTTCGCCGACGCCGTCACGCGCTGGACCAAGCGCCGCGGCCTGCCGGAGCCGACACTGAACCTGCTGGCCTGGCAGACCTTGCTGGGGGCGTGGCCGATCAGTGCGGAACGACTGGCCGACTACCTCGACAAGGCGGCCAAAGAAGCCAAGGTCCGTACCTCGTGGACCGATCACGACGAGGACTTCGAGAAGGCCGTACGCGAGTGGCCCGCCGCCGTTCTCGGCGACGCCGAACTCGCGGCCGAGGTGCGTGCTTTCGCCGAGCGACTGACCGCGCCGGGCCGGTCGAACGCGTTGGGCCAGAAAGCACTCCAGCTCGCGGGTCCGGGCGTGCCGGATGTCTACCAGGGCACCGAGTTGTGGGACCTGTCGCTCGTCGACCCGGACAATCGGCGGCCGGTGGAGTTCGCCGCCCGGCGGGACCTGCTCGCCCGGTTGGACTCCGGCTGGCGTCCGCCGATCGACGATTCGGGTGCGGCGAAGCTGCACCTCGTCCGCACCGTGCTGCGGCTGCGGCGCGACCGGCCCGAGTTGTTCACCGGGTATCGCCCGGTGACGGCTTCCGGGCCCGCCGCCGAGCACGTCGTGGCTTTCGAGCGGTCGGGCGTCATCGCCGTGGCGACCCGTCTTCCGATCGGTTTGTCCACATGGGACGGAACTCGAATGGACCTGCCCGAGGGGACCTGGATCGATCAGCTCACCGGCCGAGCCGCCGATGGCGACCTGGCGGATCTCCTGGTCGACTACCCGGTCGCCATCCTGGTACGGGGTGAGCGGTGACGTTCCGAGTCTGGGCCCCGGAGCGCGAGCGCGTCCGCGTGATCAGTGGTGAGGCGCACCACGAGATGACCAAGGACGGCGACGGCTGGTGGCAGGTCTCGATCCCTGACCCGCCAACCGATTACGCGTTCCTCGTGGACGACGACGAGAAAGCGCTGCCCGACCCCCGGTCCCGGTGGCAGCCGCACGGCGTCCACGGTCCGTCCCGCCGCTACGATCACGCCGACTTCCCGTGGACCGACACGGCATGGACCGGCCGAACACTGGCGGGCAGCGTGCTCTACGAGCTGCACATCGGCACGTTCACCGCGGAACGCACGTTCGACGCGGCGATCGACCGCCTCGATCATTTGGTGGAGTTGGGCATCGACCTGGTGGAGGTGTTGCCGGTCAACGCTTTCGACGGCACCGACGGTTGGGGCTACGACGGCGTCCTGTGGGGCGCGGTGCACGAACCCTACGGTGGCCCGGACGGTTTCAAGAGGTTCATCGACGCCTGCCACGCGCGTGGCCTCGGTGTCGTGCTGGACGTGGTCTACAACCACCTCGGCCCGTCCGGCGCCTACCTCGACCGGTTCGGCCCCTACTTCGCGGGCAAGAACCTGTGGGGCCCCACGTTGAACCTCGACGGCCCCCACTCCGACGAGGTCCGCCGCCTGGTCATCGACAACGCGTTGAGCTGGTTTCGCGACTTCCACGTCGACGGCCTGCGTCTCGACGCCGTGCACGCCCTGGTCGACACCCGTGCGACTCACGTGTTGGAAGACCTGGCCGTCGAGGTCGACGCGATGGCCACCGCGCTGGGCAGGCCGCTGTCGCTGATCGCCGAATCCGATCTCAACGACCCTCGGCACGTCACCCCGCGCGCCGCGGGCGGGCTGGGGCTCACCGCCCAGTGGTGCGACGACCTGCACCACGCCCTGCACGTGGCACTCACCGGTGAGACATCCGGCTACTACACGGATTTCGGCGCCCCGGGCGCGTTGCCCAGGACGCTGCGATCCGCGTTCTTCCACGCGGGCACGTGGTCGTCGTTCCGCAAACGCGCGCACGGCCGTCCCATCGATCTCCAGCACACGCCCGGTCATCGCTTTCTGGCCTACCTGCAAAACCACGACCAGATCGGCAACCGCGCCACCGGCGACCGCCTCACGGCGACGATCTCGCCGGGGCGGATGCTGTGCGGCGCCGCGTTGCTGCTGTGTTCGCCCTACACCCCCATGCTTTTCATGGGTGAGGAATGGGCGGCGAGCACGCCGTGGCAGTTCTTCGCCTCGTTCCCCGACGCCGATCTCGCGAACGCGGTCCGCACCGGCAGGCGACGCGAGTTCGCCGAGCACGGGTGGGGCGAGTCGGAAGTACCGGACCCGATGTCCGCGCACACCGTCACTCGTTCCACTTTGGACTGGAAGGAGATCGACGAACCCGCGCACCGGGCGGTCTTCGACACCTATCGGGCCCTGATCTCGTTGCGGCGCGACCATCCCGAACTGTCGGACCCACGTCTCGACCGGTTCCACATCGAGACCGGCGACGGCTGGCTGCTCCTGCACCGGGGTTCGCTTCGGGTAGCGGTGAACCTGGGCGCGGACACGACCATTCCGCTCGTCGGCACGAGCGCCGTCCTGGCCTCCGAGGGTGTTCGCCTCGATCCGGCCGCGCTGCACTTGCCCGCCGACAGTTTCGCGGTCGTCCAGACCTGACAGCGCCCCGCCCGCATCGGCGGG
>JALZNB010000316.1 GCA_030857905.1 Actinomycetota bacterium | reverse complement strand
CGACACGGGCCGATCGCTGACAGGGTACAAAGTAGAAGGGCCTCTGCAGGTCGTGATCGAGATGTGGTGTCAAGATCACTAGCAGAGGCCCTTCCCATGCCTGACACCGGGCTCAAGGACAGGCTCTTAGATAGAAGCCCGCACTCCCTGTCCACCATCGGGTGACACTTCGTCAATCTTGAGGGCCCTGTCGCCTCGACTACCGACCCCGCGGTGCCAACGCGCGGACCAGATCGACGGGATCGGCGCCGGTCGGCAGGGTGGCGATGACCGGGGTGCTCAGCCCGGCCTCCACGTAGGCCGCGACCTGCTCCCGACACGATTCCGGGCTGCCGTGCACGATCAACTCGTCCACCACCGAGTCCGGGATGGCCGCGTTCGCCGCCGCCCGGTCGCCCTTGGCCCACGCCGCGTGCATGGGCGCCAACGCCTCGCCCCGCCCCAGCCAGTCGTGGAACGCCGCGTAGGCGGGCACGGTGAGATAGCTGCTGATCAAGAACCGGCCCAGCCCGCGTGCCGCCTCGGCGTCCTCGGTCGGACAGACGAACACCCGCGACACCAGTTCGACGTCCGGCCCGACCTCCGCCCGCACCTTCGGCACGTCCGATGCGGCCAACCAGTTCGTGATCGCACCGTCCGCCTCGCGCGCGGCGAGCCGCAGCATCCCCGGACGCAACGCGGCGAGCATGACCCCCGGGGGCACGGCTGGCGGGCGTTCGAGGCGGAACTTCGACACCGCGAACGTGTCGTACCGCTCCGTGACCTTCTCGCCGGTGAACGCCTTGCGCAGGAACCGCAGAGTGTCGCGGTTGCGCCGGAGGGGTTCGTCGAACTCGATCCCGTTCCAGCCGGTCACGATGGCGGGCGAGGACGAGCCGATACCGAGCACGAACCGCCCCGGCGCCAACTCGGCGATGGTCGCCGCGCTCATCGCGAGCAGAGCGGGCCCACGCGTGTAGACCGGCACGATGGCCGTACCCAGCCGTAGCGTCGGCTCCCACTGCGCGACCAGCGCCAGCGGGGTGAACGCGTCAGTGCCCGCGGTCTCGGCGGTCCACACATCGGTGTAGCCGAGGTCGGGCAACTCGGCGACCAAGTCCCGGTGCGCGGCCAGGGGAACCCCGGTCAACGGCAGCGTGATGCCCCACCTCATACGATCTCCTCCACTACTGGTCGAGCCTCAACGCCGACCTGAGCCACCGCACCTGCAACAGCATGAAGTTCTCCGCCACGTCGTCTTCCTGTGGCGTCATGTGTGTGACACCGGGCAGCGGCAGAAACGTGTGTGGACGACCCGCGGCGACCAGCGCGCTGGAGAGCCGCACAGCGTGGGCGACGACGACGTTGTCATCGGCGAGACCGTGAATGATCAGCAGGGGCCTGTCGAGCTTGGGCGCGTCGTGGATCAGCGAGTTGCGGTCGTAGACCTCGGGCTGGGTGTTCGGGTCGCCCAGGTATCGCTCGGTGTAGTGGGTGTCGTAGAGGCGCCAGTCGGTGACCGGCGCACCGGCGATAGCAGCGTGGAACACCTCTGGCGCACGCAGAACAGCCAACGCGGAGAGGTAACCGCCATAGGACCAGCCGCGGATGGCCACCTTGTCCAGGTCGAGATCGGGGTGTTCGGCGGCGACCGCGTGAAGGGCGTCGACCTGGTCGGCGAGAGTGACGCCCGCGAAGTCGAGGGCGATTTCGCGCTCCCAGTCCGGGCCCCGCCCCGGGGTCCCGCGCCCGTCGGCGATCACGACCGCGAAGCCCTGATCGGCCAGCCACTGCGGGCCGAGGTAGGCGTTGCGAGTGGACAGCACGCGCTGGGCGTGCGGGCCGCCGTAAGGGTCCATCAGCACAGGAAGTTTGGCGCTGCCGGGTACATGGCCGGTCGGGTAGAGCAAGGCGACCCGCAGATCGCGCTCGCCGACGGTCAGCAGCCGCACGTTGGGTGTGAGCGGCGGCGTGACAGCGAGGCTGGCGACCTCGCCGATCCGCTCGCCGCCACGCAGCACCGTGACCTTCGGGCCGGACCAGTCGAGCGACCACGAGGTCACCACGGTCACATCGCCCGTGCGGGTCGCCGAATGCACTCCGTCCACAGTGGACACACGGGTGATGCCCGCCGCATCAGCCGTGTAGACGTGGACCTGGGTCGGGTCATCGGCGGAAGCGGTGAACAGAACGTCGTCGGCGACGTCGATCACCGACCGGACTTGGAGGTCGTCGCCGGTCACCTCGTCATCGCCGACGACAAGGCGCCGGGCGCCGTCGCGGACCGCGACCCGAACCAGCCTGCCGTCCGCAGTCCACGCGGGCACACCGGGGACGATCTCCACCCACGTGTCGTCGACCTCGGTGTGCAGGACCTCGGTGGCGCCGGTGTCCGGGTCGACCGCGCGGATCTCCAGGGTGCGCTGGTCCCGCGACTGCACGGCGATCAGCGGCTTCCCGCCTTCGGACCAGGACGCGGTGACCAGGTAGGGCAGGTCGACGCCGTCCCAGTCGACCGGAACCGTGGTGCCGTCGAGGGAAACGACCGCGAGGCCCACGCTGACGTTCGGCGTGCCCGCCGCCGGGTAGGCGACGACGTTGGGCGCGACCCCCGGGTTCGCCGGGTCGCTGATGTTCCAGCGTTGGACCGCGCTCTTGTCGGTGAAGGCGACCAGCAGTCGGGTGCCGTCCGGGGACCACCAGTAGCCGCGCGAGCGGCCCATCTCCTCGGCGGCGACGAACTCGGCGAGACCGCAGGCCCGGTCCTCGCCGTCGGGTTCGGCGATCGCGCGGTCGTCGTCCCCTCCGACGCCCACGACCCGCAGTGCGTCGTCGGCGACGTAGGCGATGTGAGTTCCGGTCGGGTCAGGACGCGGATCGATGATCGGGGTGACCGTGCTGACCTCGCGCGCGGTGTCGGCCTCGGTGTCGGCGACGAACAGGCGGCCGGACAGGGCGAACGCGGCGATCCTCGCCTGTCGGTCGGTGGCGTTGCCGATCACACCCGCGCCCTGCTCGCGGCTGCGCTCGCGCCGGGCCCGCTCCTGCGCGGGCAACTCCTCGGCGGCGCCGAGCAGCACCGCCGGGTCGCCGAGTCGGGTTTCCTCGCCGGTCGCCAGGTCGCGCTTCCACAGGATGTGGGTGCGGTCCTCGCCGGATGTCGAGCGCAGGAACAACAGATGGCCGCCGTCCGCCGCGATGCGGAACTCGCGCGGCGACCCAAGCGTGAAGCGCTGGGTCCTGGCCTGCAGCCGCAGGAAGGAGGTCTCACTGGTCACTCGGACAACCTAGCCGGGCACAGGCCCCGCGCGCGACGGCCACCGGGCCATACCAGGACTCTTGGCTAATCCGTGGCTATTCCACAGGTTTCTCTCACCCACGGGGTCGACAGTGAAGCCATGGACACCTATCCCCCGCCGTTCACCCACCAGCCGCCGCGGCGCCACGTCAAGCGTGGGGTCGTCGCCATCGTCGCCGCGGGCGTGCTCGGCGGCGGTCTCGCAGGTGGGGCCGCGGGCGCCACCCTGGCCGACAACTCTTTCACCTCCTCGCTCACCCCGTTGGCCACCGCACAGAACGCCGCTGTGACCACCACGACAGACGTGAGCGAGGTCGCAGCCAAAGTCACTCCGAGCGTCGTCCAGGTCAATGTCCGAACGGCGAACGGCCAGGGTCTCGGCTCCGGTGTGATCCTCAGCGCCGACGGGCGAATCGTGACCAACAATCACGTCGTGGCGGGCGCGGGCGACATCCAGATCCTCTTCGCGAACGGCCGCACGGCGTCGGCCCGCGTCGTGGGCGGCGACTCGACAGCCGACCTCGCCGTCCTCCAGGCGGACGGCGTCAGCGGCCTCACCCCGGCCACCCTCGGCGACTCAGCCGACGTGCGGGTCGGCGACCAGGTCATCGCGATCGGTTCACCCGCCGGTTTGCAGAACACGGTCACCACCGGCATCGTCAGCGCGATCGACCGCGAGGTCACCATCAGCCGCGGCGGTGTCTCCTACCGCGCCATCCAGACCGACGCGTCCATCAACCAGGGCAACTCCGGCGGGCCGTTGTTCGACGCCACCGGCCGGGTCATCGGGATCAACTCGGCGATCTACTCACCGGTGTCAGCACCCGACGGCGCTGCGGGCAGTGTCGGCATTGGCTTCAGCATCCCGGTGGACACCGCGAAGAAGGTCATCGCACAGATCACCTGAGAGCTCACCGGAGAACCGAGAGGCCGGGCGGCGTGCGGTGCGGGAGAAATGCGTGCGGCCCGGGTCAGCCGAGCGGGTCGGCCTCCGTGATCAAGCGGAGCTGCTCGGCCACGTCGTAGTCCGGGTCGGGCAGTCGCGGGTCCAGCTCGGTCAGGATCTCCAGCAGCAGGTGGGCCACCGACCAGTTGCGGTACCACTTGCGATCAGCGGGGATGACGTACCAGGGCGCGGCCTCGGTCGAGCAGCGTTCCAGCACGGCCGCGTACGCCTCCTGGTAGGCGCTCCACTTGGACCGGGCGACGAGGTCGCCGGGGTTGTACTTCCACTGTTTCGCCGGGTCTTCGAGCCGGGAGATCAGGCGTTCCCGCTGTTCCTCCGGCGAGATGTCCAGGTAGCACTTGATGACGGTCGTGCCGCTCTCGACCAGTTCCGCCTCGAACTCGTTGATCAGGTCGTAGCGCTTCTCCCAGGTGGCCGCAGGCACCAACGAGTCGACGCGGGCGATCAGCACGTCCTCGTAATGCGAGCGGTCGAATACGCCGATGTAGCCCGGCGGCGGAAGCTCCTTGCGGATGCGCCACAGGAAGTCGTGCTTGCGCTCGGCCGCGGTCGGTTTCTTGAACGAGGCCACCCGCAGTCCCTGCGGGTTCACCAGACCACAGACGTGGTCGATGGTGCCGCCCTTGCCCGAGGTGTCCATGCCCTGCAACACCAACAGGACGTTGCGGGTGCCGCCGCCGACCACGCCCTCGGCCCACAGCGCCTCCTGCGCGGCGGCGAGTTTCGCGCCGACGGCGACCAGGTCGTCGGCGGCATCGGACTTGGACGACGGCCCGACCGGGGTGTCGCGCGGGTGCGATGAGAGACCGGTGGCGCCCGCGCGGAACCTCAGCGCGTCGCGAACAGAGTGCTTCTTGCCCATGGACGGAGAGTAATCCGCCGAGCACGCCCACCCTCGCACAACGATCAACCGCTGTTTACAGTAATGGCGCAACGAATAGGCGCCATAAGCAACGCTCCACGGATGAAATCGACGTCCATCAGCCCTTAGCCTGAAGACATGACCGCGACTGTCCCACCCACCACCGACACGCCGATGTCCGCCGCCGATTTCGTGGCGTTGGACGAGCGGTGGAGCACGCACAACTACCACCCGCTGCCGGTGGTGATCGCCGAGGCCGAGGGGGCCTGGGTGACCGACGTGCACGGTCGCCGCTACCTGGACTTCCTCGCCGGTTACTCGGCGTTGAACTTCGGGCACCGCCACCCGGCGCTCGTCGCCGCCACCATCGAGCAACTGCACCGGGTGACCCTGACCAGCCGGGCGTTCCACCACGACCAGCTCGGGTTGTTCTGCCGTGAACTGGCCGCGCTGACCGGCACCGACCTCGTGCTGCCGATGAACTCCGGCGCCGAGGCTGTCGAGTCGGCGTTGAAGATCGCCCGGAAGTGGGCCTACCAGGTCAAGGGCGTCCCGGAGAACACCGCCGAGATCATCGTGGCGGGCTCGAACTTCCACGGGCGCACCACCACGATCATCTCGTTCTCGACCGACACTGACGCCCGCAACAACTTCGGCCCGTTCACCCCGGGCTTCACCGTGGTCAAGTACGGCGACGCCCAAGCCCTCAAAGACGCGATCACCGACCGTACGGCCGCGGTGCTGGTGGAACCGATCCAGGGCGAGGCGGGCGTACTGGCCCCGCCGTCGGGCTACCTCCGCGAGGTCCGCCGCGTCTGCGACGACAACAACGTCCTGTTCATCGCCGACGAGATCCAGTCCGGTCTCGCCAGGACGGGCACGCTGTTCGCGCTGGACCACGAGGGCGTCCGCGCCGACCTCTACACCCTGGGCAAGGCACTGGGCGGCGGCATCCTCCCGGTGTCCGCGGTCGTCGGCCGCGCCGACGTACTCGGCGTGCTCAAGCCCGGCGAACACGGCTCCACCTTCGGCGGCAACCCCTTGGCCTGCGCGGTCGGCCGCGCGGTCATCACCCTGCTCGCCACCGGGGAATTCCAGGAACGCTCCGCGACACTCGGCGCACACCTGCACACCCGCCTGGGCGAACTGGTCGGGCACGGCGTGGCCGAGGTGCGCGGACGCGGCCTGTGGGCGGGCGTGGAGATCGCCCCCGGCGGCCCCAGCGGCCGTGAGGCGTCCCAGGCCCTGATGGCCAAGGGCGTGCTCTGCAAGGAAACCCACGACACGACCCTGCGCGTGGCCCCCCCACTGGTCATCACCGAAGCCGACTTGGACCGAGGCATCGACGCGATCGCCGAGGTAGTCACCCACTGATTCCAAGGCGGCCGAGCGCGTAGGGCCTCGGCCGCCTTGGGCTAGTGGGACCCACGACCGGGTGTGTGTGCCACAACCACGCCACTGTGCCCACTCCACCAAAATTCTCGTCCCACCACACAAAAAAGACCCCAAAGCGATACCACGTCTCCAACAAAGTCGGGCTCAACCAGCAACCCCGATCCCCCACAATCGCAACACCCGAAGGCGCCGCCCACACAAGGCCGCAACAACCCAAAGCCACAACAACAGCCGCAGAACAGCAGCCGCGAACGGACCCAACAGACCAGGCCACCACCGCCCAATCACGTCAAGGTCCCTCAAGCAGGCATACGCTCACCGCAGATCCACCCCACTGGCATAGTGGAGGCCGTGGCTCTGTTGCCGCGTGATCTCGTCCCCAGGACGGTCGCGCTCATCGTGTTCTGCTTCACCGTCACCGCGACGATGGCCGTGATGGTCGACGGCGAGACGGTCGCCACTGGGTTCGATCACACGGTCGCCGATATCGTCCCTGGTGTGGGCTTGATGTGGCCCGTCGGCTTCGCCACCCATCCGGCGGTCATGATCGGCCTTGTCGTGATCATCGCCACCATCGCCGTGTGGCGGAAGCGGCACCGGGTCGCGTTGCTCGCGGTGGTCGCGCCGATGATCACCGTCGCGGTCAACACCGTCGTGCTCAAGCCTCTCATCGGGCGACTACACGATGGTGATCTCGCGTTTCCGAGTGGGCACACCGCCACCCTGGTCTCGATCTTGACCGTGCCGGTTCTCGCCGTCGTCGTGCACGGCCCGGTCCGTGACGGTGTCGTCGCGGTGGTGACGGCATTGCTGTGTGTCGTCATCGCGGTCAGCGGCATAATCGGGATCGGCTACCACTACGTCACCGACACGATCGGAGCAATTTTCTGGGCAGTCGGCGCAGTGCTGACGATCGCCCTGGTCGCTGACCGGCTACTTCACACCGAAAGTAGCCAGTTCACCCGGTCTGGTCACTCGAAGTAGCTAAGGGACCACCGTGTGGCGCTACCCATGCGGGGGCGTACGGTGCGTAGCCTGGCAGAGCCTGACCAAGATCCTCGACAAGCCGTGCGCGGCGGAAAGGATGGCGGTGACCGATACACCCATCTACGACCAGATTCGCCAAGAACTACGCGAGCACGACATCGGCGAGTCCGCTCTCGGTACGGGCATTCCACGCGCCCGGCGCGCTGCTGCGCCGCCCACCACCCGCGATGGCAGCTCCGGTGCCGCCGTCTCGGTCTGGGCCCTCATCGACGAACACCGCACCCAACCTCCCCAGGACATCTCGGGCCGACGCCGCGCCTGATCACGAGCCGACGCACCGGCGACGGAGTACCACCCCGTGCCATACCCAGGCAGGGTCGGTGTGGTGTGCGCCTTCGATGCGGTCCTAGAAGGCGCGTGATCTGTTGAGGTGAGCTTCACCCTGACAGGGTCGCGGCGTCGCGTGAGAGCGCCACCAGTCTGCTCACCGCGCGCAGGTACTTCTTTCGGTAACCGCCGCGCACCATCTCCTCGGTGAACAACGCCGAGATCGGTTCCCCGGACACCACGATCGGGATCGCCCGGTCATAGAGCCGGTCGGCGAACGCGACGACCCGCAGCGCTACGTCCTGCCCGGCCAGGGGGTGCACGCCACGCAGATGCACGGCGGCCACACCGTCGACGAGTTTGCCGTAGCGCGACGGGTGCAGCGTGGCGAGATGCGCGCACACGGCGTCGAAATCGTCCACGGTGGACTCGGGGATCGCCGAAGCGCTCGCGGTCAGTTCGGCGTCGGTGAGTGGGGCCGGAGCGTCAGGCAGGCCGCGATGGCGGTAGTCCGGCCCGTCGACCCGCACCACGGCGAAACGCGCGGAGAGGGACTGGATCTCACGCAGGAAGTCGTCCGCGGCGAAGCGGCCCTCGCCCAGTTTGTCCGGCAGCGTGTTCGACGTCGCCGTGACGTGCACCCCCGCGTCGGTCAACTCGGCGAGCAACCGGGTCACAAGCATGGTGTCGCCGGGATCGTCCAGTTCGAACTCGTCGATGGCGAGCAGCCGGTGCTCGCGCAACCTGGCCACCGCTTCGGTGAAACCGAGTGCGCCCACCAGGTTCGTCAGCTCGACGAAGGTGCCGTACGCCTTGGGACCGGGCACCGCGTGCCAGATCGACGCCAGCAGGTGCGTCTTGCCGACGCCGAACCCGCCGTCGAGGTACAGCCCCCGCGGACCGGACTCGGGCTTCCCGCCGAACATTCGCTTGAGGAACGAGGTCTCCGCGCCCGCGCCGACCCCCGTGGCGAACTCGGCACACTTCCGCAGGGCGGCGGCCTGGCTCGGATCGTTCGGATTCGGCACGTAGCTGTCGAAGCTGACCTGATCGAACCTCGGCGGCGGAACCATCGCGGCGACGAGTTCGTCGGCACCGATCACGGGCACGCGGTCGACCAGGCTGGCGGCGGACATGACGGGAGCGTAACGGCGTGCTGGGATGGTGAGGTGCACAGGCTGTGGCCCCACTCCCCGGATCGGTCGACACCCATCACGGTGGACGACACCGACCTCGACACCCTCTACGCCTACCCGACCGATCTCACCCGCGCGTGGGTCCAGGTCAACTTCGTCAGCAGCACCGATGGCGCGGTCGCCGTCGACGGAACTTCTGCGGGCCTCTCCAGCCCGGCGGACAAGCGGATCTTCGCGCTCGGTCGCGATCTCGCCGATGTCGTGCTCGTCGGTTGGGGAACCGCCCGCGACGAGGGGTATCGGGGCGTCAAACGCACGCGACAGCGGACCGAGCGCCGCGCCTCGCTCGGACTGTCCGATG
>JALZNB010000285.1 GCA_030857905.1 Actinomycetota bacterium | reverse complement strand
ATGCCGTTCGGCGCACAGGACAAGGACGCTTCGGTGCCGTACTCCCCCACTGAGGATTCGAGCCTCGACGAGGTGATCGCGTCGTTCACCTCAGCCCTGCGTGAGGACGCCGCGTACCGTCCGCCGGAACAGGACGAGAGCAGGGTCACAGCCCAGACGATCAATCTGCTCAGCCAGCGAGATCCTGAAACGATTGCGGGCGCGCGAGCGACACTGGATCCACTGGGCTTCACCACCCGGACCGGAGTCGACGCGAAGACCGGTCGTGGCTTCATCGTCATCGCCAACGAACGCGCGTCCGACCGGGCCTGGGGGTTGTACGTGATCGATACGACCGAGCAGGCCAGGGTCGTGGTCGAGGTCCCGCATCCGGCGTTCGACCTGCGGACCGAGGTTATCGGTCTCGAACTGTTCCGGGCCCGTCCCGGCATGGTGCTCGCCATGGCGGGGACGCATCGGCGGGTCGCCGGCGGCGCGGGTGATGTCGCCCACCGGGCCGACTCGATGTTCCACGCTGTCACCCGGAGTTTCGCCATGCGTGGGTTGCCCCAGATCCAGTTGCACGGTTTCGACGACGCGAGCCTCGCCGGAGTCGACGTGGTGCTCTCGCCGAGCGCCACCAAGACGACAGACGCGTTACGGGACACGGCGTCCAGGATTGAGGACGACGGTTTCTCGGTGTGTCGGGCGTGGCGCGAGCCGTGCGGGAACCTGGAGGGGCGACGCAACGAGCAGGGCGTCACAGCCGCGGAACACGACGCGACATTCGTCCACGTGGAGATCAACAAAACCGTGCGGGACGACCCGGGACGCTGGGCGGCGATCGTCGCCGTGTTGGACGCTGAACTCGTCGGCGACTGACCAACCGATCAACGAGTCATTCGGAAATTTTCCCTTCATCGAACCGGCAAGGAGCGTGCGGCGGTGCGTATCACCCCGTCCAACCGGAAGTGGCTGATCGGCGCGGCGCTGGTCGCCGTCGTCGTCGCGGTACCCGTCACCGTGCACGTCTTCTCGGACGCGGACTGCGGTGACTGCCTGGCAGCGCCCGGCGGGAGCACCATCGAGACGTCGGTGAAGGTGGTCAGCGAGGCGGGCGACCCGCTTGAGGGCGCGAAGGTCAAGGTGCACGGCATCGCCGCGGCCGACACGGCGGTGGAACTCGCCACGGCCGAAGACGGAACCGTGCGCACACCAGTGTTGTCCGGGCCCGCTGTCGCCGTCGTGGAGGCGGAGGGATACATCGCCGAACCGGTGCCGTTGGGCTGGTCCGACGGGGGCAAGCAGGTCGAGGTGCGGCTGTTCGCCAAGTCGGCGAACCGGTTCGCGATGCACTCCACCGGCGATGTGATGTTCGGCAGGCGCTACGCGGAGCCAGCCCAGGACGAGTCCAGCGGTCGCGCGATTCCGTTGATTCCCAACGACAACGCGGCGGCGGGCGCGGAACAGGTCGTCGCCGCGGTCGCTCCCGCGTTCGCCGCGGCCGATCTGCGGACGGTCAACCTGGAAACCGTCGTCAGCGACAAACCGACGGCCGAGGCCGCCTATCCCGGCAAGCGGTTCATTCTCAACTCCGTCAGCGGGACTGTCGCGGGGTTGAAGAAGTTGTCGGTCGACGTCGCCGTGCTGGCGAACAACCATTCCCGGGACTTGCTCGATCCCGGTGTGGCGGACACCCGTGCGGCACTTTCCGCGGCCAACATCAACATGGTGGGTGCGGGCAAGGACGCGGCGGAAGCGACCGTACCCTTCAGCACGACCGTCAACGGAACGAAAATGGCGTTGCTCGCCTACAGCAGCGTGGACGGTTCCTTCGTCAACACCAGCTTCCCGGATTCGCGCGCGCGGAAGCCGTCGGATCTGCCGGAGAAGGAACAATGGCAGTACGAGGCGCGGGATTGGGGATTCAGCGCGGGCGCGGTGACGATTTCGGACAGCCCGCGGCGTATTCGCGAGGCGTGGAGCCGATTCGTCGAGGCGGAGAAATCCCTCGGCCCGGATGAGGTCGCCCAAATGTGGACTTCGTTGGTGGCCGTCTATCCGGAGATGCAGGACTGGGTCGCCCGGCGGGGGCACGGTGGGGCGGCGGTCTGGAACGACACCGCGTCCACCACGCAGATTCGGGAAACCGCGGCGAACACGCCGATGGTGATGGTTCAGGTGCACGCTGGTTTCCAGTTCCAGGACGCGGCCTCGGACAACATGCGCGACATCGCCCGGGCGTCGATCGACGCTGGCGCGGACATCGTGGTGGCCCATCACCCGCACGTCGTTCAGGGGCTGGAGTGGTACAAGGGGAAGCTCATCGCGTACAGCATGGGCAACTTCATCTTCGACCAGAATTTCCTGAGCACCTTCTCCAGCGCGTTCCTCCGCACGGTGTGGGACGGCGACAAGTTGCTCGAAGCCCGACTGATGCCGATCGAACTGGTCGATTACCAGCCGGTGCCGGTCACCGACGCCACGGCGGCTCGGGTGTTGGCGCGGATGTGGGAACGCAGCGACATGCCGCTGGTGTCCTATCGGGACGATTCCGGTGCCGTACGCGCCCGTCCACTCAAACGTGACTCGGACAGCGAACCGGCGCGAATCGTGCTCGACCGGCATACCGGCCGGGTGTTGCCCGGCGCGTCGAAGGAAACGACGCACACACTCGCGATCGCCGCGGGGCAGACGGTGGACCTGTCCGCGCCTGTGGGCCCCCAGACCCTGACTCGGCCGACCGGCGGCGAGGACGTCCAGATCGGTAGGGACCTCTTCGGGTTTGGCACCTTCGAGGACGACTCGGCCGACGGTCTCGTCAGTGACGCGATGCACTGGAGCGTCAACAGCAAGCGCGAAGGCGCGCAGCCGGGTCAGACCCCGCAGGGCCTGCGCTTCATGCGCCTGGAGACCCGCGACGGCGACTCGGTGCAGACGCGCAGCATCGCCCGCATCGCACTGCCGAGGCACCGCGTCTACAAGGAGAAGAAGGGCAAGGCCGTTCCGACGGACCCGAAACCGTCGTACTCGATGACCGCCATGGTCCGCCGCGCGACGACGGCCGCTCCCGAACTGCGGTTCGAGGTCTACCACTTCGACGACAGCAACCCCGCCGAAGACCCGTCCTCGGAAGTGGTCGCGAGCCACGTCAAAGAACTGGATGTCCCGGCCGACGGCGAGTGGCACCGGGTGACCGTCGACCTGTCGCTCGACGAGCTGGACTCCGGGCCGCAGCAGGGCAACATGATCATGCCGTACGTCCGGCTCAACCAGAGCGGTTCGGGGCAGGTCGCGTGGGTCGACATCGATGACGTCCGCTTCATGGAATGGCGACCGGCCGACGGACTGACCGACGCGTTCGGCACGTACACGATGGCCCGCAACCGCACCGACGAGGACAGGGCACTGCCGTACGTGGTGCGTTCACCGAGCTAGCGTCAGGGTGCGAGGAGTTTGCGGAGGCTGCGCAGGCACGTCGTCAGCGCGTCGTGGCGGGGGACGTCGTCGAGTTGGGCGTGTTGCCAGGCCGCGTAGAGCAGGGTCCACAGGGCGTGGACGATCCACCGCGGTGGCATGTCGGGGTCGATGGTGCCGTCGCGGTGGCCGCGTTCGACGACTTGGCGTAGGGCGATGTCGTCTTTGGTCTCTTCGTTCCAGTCGATGCCCGCGGCGAAGGACGGCTCGTTGAAGATGAGCATGAGGACGTCGCCGAGGTCGAAGTAGGCCTGGCAGAGTCGGTCGAGTGCGGCGACGGCGTCGCCGTCGTGGAGGCGGGCGCGCTGGGTGGCTTCGGCGATCCGTTCCCAGGCGTCGGTGTTGATCGCGGTGAGCAGGTGCGATCGCTCCGGGAAGTAGCGGTGCACTGTGGTGCGGCCGACGCCCGCGGCCGTGGCGATGTCGGCCAGTGACGCGCTGGTGTCCTTGGACAGCACGGCGACCGCCGCGTCGAGGATCGCCCGGCGGGTGCGTGCTTTGGTGCCGGACTCGATGCGCTCGTCAACCATGGGGCTGACCGTACGTGACGATGTTCGGAAACGGAATTGCAGTTGACCGATGTGGAACATAAGTGTTCCAATCTTGCCTATGACTGTTCCAGCGCCGGAAGGCCGCTTTCCGCGCTTACGCGTCCTGTGGTCCTTCGCCCGCCCGCACAAGCGCACCCTGGCCCTCGGCCTGTTCCTGGCCCTGCTCGGGTCCGGTGCCAGCCTGGCCACCCCGATGGTCACCAAGTGGGTCCTCGACTCGCTGTCGACCTCGGGCTCACTCGTGACGCCGATCCTGGCGATGCTCACCTTGCTCGTGCTCGGCGTCGCCGTCTGGTACTGGCAGTGGACGCTGCTCGGCACGCTGGGGGAGCGCGTCGTCTTCAAGGCGCGCGAATCCATGATCCGCCGCTACTTCCGCGCGACCGTGCCCTCGGTCGTCGAACGCCCCACCGGTGAACTGGTCACCCGGGTCACCTCGGACACCGTCCTGTTGCGCGAAGCGGCGACCAGCAGCGTGATCGGTCTGATCAACGGCGTGGTCATGCTCGTCGGCACGCTGGCCCTGATGGCCGTGCTCGACCTGGTGCTGCTGGCCACGACCGTCGCGTCGGTGATCGTCGTCATCATCCTGTTCGCGTTGCTCATGCCCGCGATCGCCAAGGCCAAGGAGCGCGCGCAGGAACACATGGGCGCACTCGGCGGAACGCTGGAGTCCGCGCTGCGCGCGATCCGCACAGTGAAGGTGAGCCAGGCCGAGGACCGCCAGGCCGACCGAATCATCGAAGACGCCCAGAAGGTCGCCGACTACAGCATTCGCGCGGTCCGCCGCGAGGCGCTGGCCTGGAGCGTCGCATGGACCGGCATCCAGCTCGCGATCATCCTCATCCTGGGCATCGGGGCCTGGCGGGTCGGCCTCGGCGTGCTGGAGGTGTCCAGCCTGATCGCGTTCCTGCTCTACGCCTTCGGTCTGATGGAACCGATCACCAGCCTGAGCCAGAACATGACCGCGCTGCAGAACGGCATCGCCGCCGCGGGCCGCATCCGCCAGGTCGAGGACCTGCCGGTGGAGCCGCAGGGCGAGCCGCGACCGGATCTCGTCCCGGTCGGCACCGGTCCCGTGCTGGAACTGCGCGGGGTGACCGCCGCGTACGGCCCGGACGCCGAGCCCGCCGTGCGCGGAATCGACCTGGTCATCCCGCGTCGCGGGCATGTCGCGATCGTCGGGCCGTCCGGTGCGGGCAAGACGACGCTGTTCTCGCTGGTACTGCGGTTCCTTGAGCCACAGGGCGGCGCGTTGCTGCTCGACGGTGTCCCCTACAGCGCGCTCACGCCCGATCAGGTGCGGTCCAGGCTCGCCTACGTGGAGCAGGAAACCCCGATTGTCCCCGGGACAATCCGCGACAACCTGCTGTTCTCACACCCGGACGCCAGTGACGACGAGGTCAATCGGGTCTTGGAGGAGGTGCGGCTCGCCGACAAGATCGCAGCGCTCCCCGAGGGCCTGGACACGCCGCTGACCTCGTCGTCACTCTCCGGCGGCCAACGCCAGCGCGTCGCGATGGCGCGGGCGATCCTGCGCACCCCGGACATCCTGCTGCTGGACGAGGCGACCGCCCAGGTCGACGGTCTGACCGAGGCCGCGCTGCACGACTGCATCCGCAACCGCTCCCGCACCTCCGCGGTGATCACCGTCGCCCACCGACTGTCCACAGTGGTCGACGCGGACACCATTGTGGTGATGGAAGACGGTGTCATCCGGGCCAGCGGCACGCACGCCGGTCTGCTCGCGACCGACACGCTCTATCGGGACTTGGTGCGGTCGCTGCATGTTCCCGGGGAGCAGGACGTAGCGGTGGACACGTTGCAGAGCGCGTGATCAGTACCTGAGGGCGGCCTGTAGGTGGGAAAGCTCCCGCTAGCAACCAGCCTGTTATCAGCTCGAACAGCACACCGGCGGTGGAACAACAGTTTCACTCAGAGGTGTCGCCGCTGCGGGCTCCTGGTCGGTTAAAGTCGCGCCGTGGCGACCTCCGAACTCTTCAGTCTTGGCGCGTTGGACCTGCCGAAGTCGTCGCAGGAGGCCGTTCGACACGGTGAGGTCTTCACGCGCCGCTGGGTCGTGGACCTGATCCTCGACCTCGTGGGCTACACAGCGGACCGCGATCTTGCCACGATGACTATCGTGGAACCGGCCTGTGGTGCGGGAGCTTTCCTCGGGCCAATAGTGGAGCGTCTGAGCGCATCGTGTCGTGCTCATGGACGCTCCCTCCTGGATGCGACCAATTCGATCCGAGCCCAGGATCTACTTGAGCACAACGTCAAGCTTAGCCAGAAGCTGGTAACAGCTTGTCTCTGTGCGAATGGTTGGAGCACGACAGAGGCGGTTGACGTCGCGAGTACGTGGGTAAAGCAGGGCGACTATCTACTGCAGCAATATGGTGGCAGTGTCGACTTCGTCGTCGGGAACCCTCCGTACGTACGGTTGGAGGATATCCCGGATGCTCGGATGAAGGCGTACCGCGCCGAATGTTCGACGATGGGTGGGCGGGCGGACATCTATGTCGGATTCTATGAGATCGGGCTGCGAAACCTCAATCCAGGGGGACGCCTGGGGTTCATCTGCGCCGATCGTTGGATGCGAAACCAATACGGTCGTAACCTTCGTTCTCTTGTAGCTCGTTCATATAGCGTCGACCTCATCCTGACGATGCATGACGTCGACGCGTTCGAAGAGCGAGTTTCCGCCTATCCTGCCATAACCATTATTAGCAACAGAAGCCAAGGTGATGCGGTCGCCGCCGACACGACGAAAGCGTTTGGGGCTGGAGAGGCCGCGGAGTTTCGAAGCTGGCTGAAGCGGGACGCGCGGCGAGTGATCACGCCAACCTATCATGGAGCTCGGCTACCACATTGGTTTGACGATGACGATTCCTGGCCCGCGGCCTCTCCCGCGCGGCTGGCCGTTCTCGAAGAACTCACGCATCGATTGCCGCTACTTCAGGACGCGGCCACCGGCACGAAGGTCGGAATCGGTGTCGCGACAGGTGCTGACGGGATCTTCATTGTCAAGAGCGAAGAAGCGAGCCAGATTGAACAAGACAGGTTGCTGCCGCTCGCGATGGTCCGAGACACCGTCACGGGCACACTTCGATGGCAAGGTTCCTACCTGGTCAACCCATGGACCGAAGAGGGAAACCTGGTAGATCTGGCGAACTATCCCGGGCTTGCCGGTTACTTCATGAAACATAGCGGGATTCTCCGCAAGCGCTATGTCGCCACAAAGCGGCCGGATCATTGGTACAAGACGATCGACAAGGTCGATCATCGGTTGGTCAACAAGCCGAAACTTTTCCTGCCGGACATGAAGACGACCATCCATCCGGTGCTCGATGATGGCCAATTCTATCCGCATCACAATCTCTACTACGTAGTATCTGACACCTGGGATCCGCGCGTGCTGGGCGGTCTTCTCCTGTCCAAGGTAGCCGAAGCCTTCGTGAGTGCGTATGCGGTCAAGATGAGAGGCGGGACCCTGCGTTTTCAAGCGCAGTACCTCCGCAAGATTCGAGTGCCCGCGCCTGAGATGATCTCTGAGATCGATCGCATCGCACTCGCTGAGGCGTTCGATCGCCGGGACGTCGTTGCGGCTACTGTTGCCGCGTTGCGCGCATACGGTGTGGACAGATTGCCGGACTAGGAGACATATTGTGGCGGTCACACGACAGGATTTCGAGGACGCTGTCGCCGCGTACTGGGGTGCGAAGCGGTCTCAGGACGAACTATCCGCGATCAAGAACAAAATTGGGGCGGGTACCGCGGGATCGGTTCGAGGTGGTAAGCACTTCGATACCATCACGGCACTTTTGGCCAAGTTCTTCTTGGACGCGGGCTATCCGGCTGACGATATTCGGGTCACCAAAAAGCAGCGACTCGAACTGCCGGGCTACTTTCGCCCACAGAAGCAGTGGGACCTTGTTGTCGCACACCAGGACACTCTTGTCGCCGCTTTCGAACTGAAAGCGTTGGGTGGTCCATCGTTTGGCAACAACTACAACAACAGGGTGGAGGAAGCGCTCGGTAGCGCGGTCGACCTGCGTCGCGCCGCGCTTGCGGATCTTTATCCGGGTGAGAAGCCATGGCTGGGATACTTCTTTATTTTGGAAGATGGCATAGCTTCTCGATCGCCGGTAAGGCTTGAAAAAGGCGCCTTCCCGGTCGAGGATGTCTGGGTGGGCAGTTCGTATCAAAAGCGTTTCGCGATCTTCGGCGAGCGACTGATGGCGGAGAATATCTATGATTCACTCTGCTACATCACGTCATCGGCCGCTGATCCCCAGCCGACCGAACCCGCTGAGAGTCTGGACTGGCGACATTTTTCGGCGAGTATCAACGCCCGGATCGGATTCCTGAAGGAGCTCGGATTCCCCAAGACCAATGATCTTCCTATATCGTCACCCTGAGTGGCACGTCTCGCTTGACTGTGCTGACTGGATGACGTTTCTCATGGTCGTCCAGTGGACTGTGGAGGTGAGCGTCATCCGGGTGGCGTTGTTTCTTACGTGTGTCAACGACACTCTGTTCCCGCAGACCGGTCGGGCTGTGGTGCGGGTGTTGGAGCGGCTTGGGCACGAGGTGGTGTTTCCCGCCGGACAGACCTGTTGCGGGCAGATGCACTTCAATTCCGGGTATCAGCGCGAGACTGTGCCGTTGGTGCGCAAGTTCGTCGCCGACTTCGGTGGGGCTGATGTCGTGGTGGCGCCATCGGCTTCTTGTGTGGGGATGGTGCGCGAGTATTACGCCCGCGTCGCCGAGGTCGCCGGCGACGCGGGTTTGTCGCGGGCTGTCGAGCACGTGGCGCCGAGGGTGCACGAGTTCACCGAGTTGTTGGTGGACGTGCTTGGGGTGACCGATGTGGGGGCCCGTTTCCCGTACCGGGTGGCGTATCACCCGACTTGCCATGGGTTGCGGCTGTTGGGTTTGGGGGAGCGACCCATGGCCTTGTTGCGGGCGGTGCGCGACGTTCACATCGTGGAGTTGGGCGACGCTCGCGAGTGTTGTGGGTTCGGTGGGACGTTCGCGGTGAAGAACGCGGATGTGTCGGTGGCGATGGGGGTGGACAAGGTCGCCGCTGTCCGGGCGTCCGGGGCGGAAGTGCTCACCGCGGCCGACAATTCCTGTTTGACGCACATCGGTGGGTTGTTGTCCCGGGAACGGGCGGGGGTTCGGGTGATGCACCTCGCGGAGATCCTGGCCGAGGGTGGCGACCGGTGAGGACGAGGAGTAGACGATGACCTGGATCGGGATGCCCGCGTTTCCCGTCGCCGCGAAAGAAGCGTTGGGGGACAAGCAGCTTCGGGCGAACCTGCGCAACGCCACCGGGACCATCAGGGCCAAACGGGCGGCTGTGGTCGCCGAACGCGACGACTGGGAAGCGCTGCGGGACGCCGGGGCCGCGATCAAGGACCGGACGCTGCGCGACCTCGACACCTACCTGGTCGAGTTCGAGCGCAACGCCACCGAGGCGGGCGCGGTGGTGCACTGGGCCCGCGACGCCGCCGAAGCCAACCGGATCGTGATCGACCTGGTTCGCGCGGAAGGCGCGGACGAGGTGGTCAAGGTGAAATCCATGGCCACCCAGGAGATCGAACTCAACGAGGCGCTCGCCGAGGCCGGGATCGCCGCCATTGAGACCGATCTCGCGGAGTTGATCGTCCAATTGGGACACGATCGGCCGTCGCACATCCTGGTGCCCGCGATCCACCGGAACCGGGCGCAGATCAGGGAGATCTTCCTGCGGGAGATGCCGGGGGTGCCCGAGGACCTGACCGACGAACCGGCCGCGTTGGCCGCCGCCGCCCGGGCCCACCTGCGCCGGAAGTTCCTCTCGGCGAAGGTGGCGGTGTCCGGGGCGAACTTCGCGGTGGCCGACTCGGGGGCGTTGGTCGTCGTCGAGTCCGAGGGCAACGGGCGGATGTGCCTGACATTGCCGGACGTGCTGATCAGCGTTGTGGGCATCGAGAAACTGGTGCCCACCTGGACCGATCTGGAGGTGATGCTGCAACTGCTGCCGAGGTCGTCCACCGGGGAGCGGATGAATCCCTACACGTCGACCTGGCGTGGGGTGACGCCCGGGGATGGGCCACAGCGGTGCCACATCGTGTTGCTGGACAACGGGCGCACGGACGCGTTGGCCGACGAGATCGGGCGGCAGGCGTTGCGGTGCATCAGGTGTTCGGCGTGCTTGAACGTGTGTCCGGTGTATGAGCGGACCGGCGGGCACGCGTACGGATCGGTGTATCCGGGACCGATCGGGGCGATCTTGACGCCGCAGTTGCGCGGAGTCGACGCTGACCCGGTGAGCGCCAGCCTGCCGTTCGCGTCGACGTTGTGTGGCGCTTGCTATGACGTGTGTCCGGTGAAGATCGACATTCCGGCCGCTCTGGTGCACCTACGGGGACAGGTGGTGGACGCGCGGCGCGGCACGGTGTCGGTCGAGCGGGTGGGGATGCGGGCCGCCGGGTGGGTACTCGCGCGGCCGCGGTGGTTCGCCGCGCTTCGGCGGGTTGGCGCGGTTGGCGCGCGGCTGGTCGGTCGAGACGGACCACGTGGGTTACTTCGGCGGATGCCGGGGGTATCCGCCTGGCTGAGTCGGCGGGACGTGCCGGTCCCGCCCCAGGAGTCGTTTCGTGACTGGTGGGAGAAGCGGTGACGGGCGAGGAGAGCGGGTCGGCGCGGGAGGTCGTGCTGCGGCGGGTACGGGTTGCGCTAGCCGGGGTGACCGACAAGGAGGTCGCCGTGCCGAGGGCGTATGCGCGTGGCGTCGAGGGAGACGTGGTGGCGCTGTTCGCCGAGCGCGTGGCTGACTACCGAGCAACCGTGTGCGAAGTAAACCGCAACGTGCTGCAAAGTGAGATAAGTCACTATTTACGATCTGTAGATGTTGACCATGTGGTTGTGCCAGCGGATCTGCCGAATGGGTGGCTCGCGGAGGCCGATGTCACTTTGCGTGTGGACTCTCCAGCTCTTTCGGCTAGTGATTTGGACGGCTGTGGGGCGGTGATCACCGGGTGCGCGGTCGCCATCGCGGAGACCGGGACGATCGTGCTTGACGCCGGGGTCGCGCAGGGGCGGCGGGCGATCACGCTGGTTCCCGACGTGCACGTGTGTGTGGTGCGGGCCGATCAGGTTGTCGGCACTGTGCCGGAAGCGATGGCCCGGCTGGACGGGACGCGGCCGCTGACCTGGATCAGTGGGCCGTCGGCGACCAGCGACATCGAGTTGTCACGGGTGGAAGGCGTGCACGGGCCGCGGACGCTGATTGTGTTGCTGGTGCGGTGATTCCGGTCGCGGAACGCGGAACACCCCGGCCCGGTGGCGGATGCCGGTGGGCCGGGGTGTTCGGGATGCTGGACTAGCTGGTCAGCCGGTCGTCGCGCAGGGCGGCGACCAGGGCGTGACCTGGGGTGGAGCCGAATTCGAGCACGGGGCCGGTGACGTTCTTGGAGTCGCGGATGCCGAACAGGTCCGGCGCTTGGGCGATCTCGACACAGGCGCCGTTTTGGCCGCCGCTGAAGCTGGACTTGTGCCAAGCCAGTTCGACGCAGGAACCGCTTGCGCCACCACTGAAGCTGGACTTGCGCCAGGCCAACTCGACGCAAGAACCGTTGGCGCCACCACTGAAGCTGGACTTGCGGAAGTCCGCTGCCTGCCAGGGATCGATGGTCATTGCCTCACCTCTTTCATCGCTTGCCTAATGATGCCACGGGAAGCCTGTGGATTGGCAGCGAGCGCACGCAATCTTGTCAATGCGCGACGATATTCGGAGACCTCCGCTGGTTTCTCGAAGTATTTGCCACCTGTCAGCAGTTCCACGTACACGAGGCCGGGGTCGTCGACCATCTCCGGCGGAAAGGTCAACACGGTAAAGGTGCTGCCGTCTTGAGCTGGAGTCGATCCTGCTGTGTACGGCAGAATCTGGATGTCGATCCGTGGCCGCTTCGACATCTCAAGCAGGTAGTTGAGTTGGGCTTCCATGACTTGCGTAGTGCCGCGTTGGCGGTAGAGGACCGACTCATCGATCACGGCGGAAACGTGGATGGGGTTTTCTTCGCGCTCCAGGATTTGCTGGCGGCCCATGCGCACGTTGACCAGTTGTCGGACCTGCTCGTCGCTGAGGTCGGGGTTGCCGCGGATGACCGCCTCGGCATAGGGATCGGTTTGCAGGAGCCCTGGTACCACGACACTGTCGAAACTTGCGACTTCACCGGCGCCGTCTTCCAGGCCCAGAAACAGGTTGAACCAGGACGGGACGTCGCCGGAAAGTGCGTTCCACCAACCCTTCTTGCTTTTCGCGCCATCCAGCAGGGCCCGCATGAACGGGATGTGGTCGTCCTTTCCGTACAGGGTAAGCAAAATCTCCATGTCGGCGGCGGACGGCGTGCGGTCACTCTCGATGTTGCTGATGTGCCCATCGGTTCGCGCGAGACGATAGGCGGCATCGCTTTGCGTCAAACCGGCCTCCAGGCGCCAGCGTCGCAGCGAGAGCGAGATCGTCCGGCGGAACAGGGCCGGGCTGCCGGATTGCAGTGCACGGGGGAGTTCTGATCGATTCACGCAGACCACCTTCTCGCCTCGACGGCTGATCGACAACAAAGTTCACCCGCCTGGGTGCAAAGCCCCCGGTTGACGATGTGGAGTCAACACGGCACATTCTGTGGAGCAGGCCGAACCCGCCTGCACCACCGACGAACGAGAGGGAGGCACCCGATGTCGGTCCACCCCATGCCACCCGGCGGGCGACGGCGACCCCCGAGCCCGTCGCCCGCCGGGTTTCCCACCACGGCACCGATCCCCGGTACGTCGAGCGCGGCGGCAGCCTCCCCCGGCCCGCTCGACGGCCGCGATCCCCGATCGGTGCCGTCCCGGCCGGTCCGCACGGATGACGATTCCCGTCGTGACACCACGACGCCGTGCGGACCGGTCCCTCGACGTGGCTTCGCGGACGTGCTGCTCGCCCGCTTCGGGCTGTGCCGCCTGTCCGATGTGGACGCTGATGGCTGTCGTGCGGTCTGTACTTTCGTTCTGCCACCGTTCGAGAAGGTGGCGTGTCGGACCGAGGGCGGTCGACGCTCCCGAATCGACATTCAGGTCAGCGCGCGCGGTATCGCCGTGGTGCCAACGCGTCCAGGACCGTGGGTGCTGAGCCCGTTGCAGGTCGGTCGACTGCGCGGAGCGCTGCGTGCGGCGGTCCTCCGCCACGCCGAACTCGACAACGCGCGCCGCGAGCCGGACGAAGGCGGCCGACACGCTTTGGCGCGTGGCGCGTGAGCGCCGAGCCGTCGCGGGAACTGGTGTGGCTGCTGAGCCTGCGCCGCATCCACCGCGGCGGCGTCGTGCGCAGCACGGACACCCTGCTCACCGACAACGGACGGCGAGTGCCGGACTACGTCCATCACGGTGTCGCCGAGTTGGTCGACACCGGGCTCGCCGTGGTCTACCGGGACAACCCCGGTGTCCGCCGCGTGTACCTGACCCCGCTCGGCTTCGACGTGATGTGCGTCCTGGAGCAGCGGCGACACGGCGAAACCGACCGTTGGCGACTTCTCTGCGACGGCGACGCACTGCTGTCCGCGCTCTACAAACTGTGATCGGCGACAGCGGTGAGTCGATCGGTCAGCGGCGGCCTGTGGCCAGGATGACGAGGAACTGGCCGCCGCCCGCGTCGACGTCGGCGGTCACCGGCAGCCCGGGTACCAGTCGGGAGAACCGGTCCACCAGCCAGTCCGCCGCCTCTTGGGCGTCCTGCCTGGTCGGACAACGGGCCACCATCTCGCGGCCCCCCTTGCGCTCCAGCCGCCCGGCCACGGTGATCAGCGGCGCGGGCTCGACCACGTGCAGGCGGTCCGGCCAGGCGATGACCACCTTGACCGCGCCCTTGCGGGTGTTGCACCCGCGGTGCGCGAGCCGCTCGGCGACCTTGGCCTTCCGGTCCGCGGTCCGGCTGTCGACGCTGGGCCCCCGCGAGTCGTTCACCGACATGTCGGGGTCGACCGGCTCGTCGCACACCCAACAGCGCCAACCGTCGCGCTCGGCCACATCATCAAGGAGACTCACCCGGACAAACTAGCCTGCCCGCCGCCGCTGATCGGCAATGCGCCATAGCGGCTGCGCCGAAGAGTTCGGACTCGGTAACCTGACGCGGGATGGCGGAACTCGACGCGGACCACAAAATCGGCGCTTACCAGGTCGTCGGACGACTCGGCGGCGGTGCGATGGGCACAGTGCACCTCGCGCTGTCGCCCGGCGGACGGCTGGTGGCGGTCAAAGTCGCGCGCCCGCAACTGGCCGAGGACCCGCGCTTCCGCGAGCGGTTCCGCCGCGAGATCGCGATGGCCCGCGCCGTCGGCGGCTTCTGGACCGCGGCCGTCGTCGACGCCGACCCGGATGCCGAACTGCCCTGGCTGGCCACCGAGTACGTCCCCGGCCCCGACCTGCACGAGGCGATCCACACCGCTGGCGCGCTGCCGCCGGACTCGGTACGCGGCCTGGCCGCGGGCCTGGCCGAGGCACTGGCCGCGATCCACGCCGCCGGACTCGTCCACCGAGACCTCAAGCCGTCCAACGTGCTGCTGGCCTCGGACGGACCCCGCGTGATCGACTTCGGGATCTCGAAGGCGTTGGAGGGGGCGGGCCTGACCGCCACCGGGATGCTGGTGGGGACACCGGGATACCTCTCCCCGGAACAGATCGAAGGCCGCGAGGTGGGGCCGTCGTCGGACGTGTTCGCGTTCGGGGCGGTCGTGGTGTTCGCGTCGTCGGGCCGCAATCCATTCGGAGAAGGCGACACGGCGGCGTTGCTGTACCGGGCGGTACACACCAAACCCGACCTACGGAACGTGCCGCACGACCTGCGCGAGGTGGTGTCCCGCTGCCTGGAGCGCACACCGAGCGCCCGGCCGACCGCGCCCGAACTGGTCACGACCCTGGGCGGTCGGGCCACGGGGGACTGGCTGCCGACGTCGGTACGCACGATGGTCGATCAACGACAGACGGAAATGATCGCCGCCCGCCCGCCGACCAAGGTCATGCCTCAGGGCGGACCGCTGACCCGGGTGCGCTGGTGGCTGGAGCGTGACGACCGCCGCGAATCGACCGACGACCGACCAGGCCGCCGCGAGCGCAAAGCCGCCACCCGGACTCCCGCTCAGGAAACTCCGCCCGCCCCGCCCGCCGACACTGGCCGCTCTGCCGCACCCGATCACGCGGCCGAGGGCGGCCGATCAGCCGCGACTGGGCGCGCGGCCGAGACTGGCTATTCATCCGCGTCCGATCACTCCGCCGGGGGCGACCATCCTGGTGAGCGGCGCCAGCCCGCCGCGCGATCCCACACGGCATCGGGCCGAGCCATCGCCCAGCCGTCCATCCTCGCGCGCTGTGTGAACAAGGTGCTCGGATGGGGTCACCGGACCCCGGAGCCGCCACCACCGCGGCCCGAACCGGTCGAGCAGCTCGCCGACCGGGTCAACCAGTTGGTCGAGCAGGCACGGGCAGCCATGGGCGAAACGCTGAAGAAGCGGGAAGCCATGGGGGACAAGCCGAAGAAGCGCGACGCCACGGGGGAGAAGCCGAAGAAAGCACTGGCCAAGGTCGAGCGCCCGCCCCTGCTCGAACGCCGGGGCGGCAACCAGGCGGTGTTCAGCACCGCGCGCGGACCCAGGGTGATCGCCGCCGGAGCCGGGGCAGGTGGGGCGTTCCTGCTGGCCGCGGCGGCGGTCGAGGCAAGCAGGTCTGGTCAGGTCGGTATCGGCGGGGCCATCCTCGTGCTGGCTGGCTTCCTGGCGCTGGTCGCACTGCTCCGGCTCGCGCAGGCCATCAGGCCCCAGCGGCGGATCGAGGTCACCGCGGCCGCGCTGGCCTGGCGGCGGGGCTCGAACGTCACCACGCTGACCTGGTCGAAGGTGGCGCGCGTGCGGATCGTCGAGGACCGCAACCAGCCGTGGCTGGTGGTGTGGCCGCGCGATCCGTCGGCGCTACCCGGCAAATCCGACCACCACGGCGGCTACCGCGTCTACCCCATCGCGCACGAGCAGCGCGCCACCACGCGAGACCGCGAAGTCCGCGAACTCAGGGCCGCACTCGCCTGGTACGGGCGATCGGCGTACGACCCCAGCGCCTAACCGCGCTGCCGGTCGTCCAGGTACCGGCCGCGACCAAGAAATCGGCATTGCGGCTGGCCCAGGTCCCTGTCATGGGGCGGTGAGGATCAGCACCGCGTTCTGTCCGCCGAAGCCGAACGAGTTGCTGGCCGCCGCCGCGACTCGGCCTCGGCGTGGCTCGCCCACGACCACGTCCACATCGACGTCGACCTTCTCGACATTGGCAGTGGGTGGCACCACGCCGTGCTGGATGGTGAGGGCCGTGGCCGCGGCCTCGATGGCGCCCGCCGCGCCGAGGGCATGGCCGAGGACACCCTTCACCGAGGTGACGCTGGGCCCGTCCCCGCAGACGCGTTGGATCATCGCCGCCTCGGCCGCGTCGTTGAGTTCGGTCGACGTGCCGTGGGCGTTGACGTGGTCCACCGTGTCCAGTTCGGCGTCCGCGAGCGCGGTGCGCAGGGCACGTTCGGCGCCACGGCCCTCCGGGTCGGGGGCGGTCGCGTGATGGGCGTCGGCGGAGGCGCCATATCCGCTGACCAGAGCCCGGACGGTGGCCCCTCGGGCCCGCGCGTCCTCGACTCGTTCCAAGATCAGCACGGCCGCGCCCTCCGCCGGGACGAACCCGTCCCGGTCGACGTCGAACGGGCGTGCGGCGGCGCGCATCTCCGAGCGTCTGCCGGACAACGCCTTCATCTGGCTGAAACCGGACACGATCGACGGGACGAGACACGCCTCCGTGCCGCCGGTGATGACCACGTCGCACATGCCCGAACGCAGCAGCTCCCTGGCCATGCCGACGGCCGTGGTCCCGGACGCGCAGGCGGTGGCCGTGACGAAGTTCGGGCCGAGCGCGCCACACTCCATGGCGATGTACCCCGCGGACATGTTGACCGACAGCATCGGGATCAACAGCGCGGACACCGCCTTCGGGCCTTCGTCGAGCAGCGTGCGGTGCTGCTTCTCCCAGGTGGCCGCGCCGCCGATGCCGTTGCCCATGACCACCCCGACCCGCGCGCCGTCCCACGCCGTCGGGTCGAGACCCGAGTCGGCGAGCGCCTCCTTGGCCGCGGCGATGGCGAACAGACTGCTGCGGTCCAGTCGCCACGTTCGGCGCCGGTGCACGGCGGTGAGCGGATCGAAATCCGTTACCGCGCAACCGAAGTCGGCGGGTGTCCCGGCCAGCTCCGGCACCAGGGTCGCCGCGGTGCCCTCGGCGGCCAGCAGCGCGGCCCAGGTGTCCTCGGTGCCGATGCCCGCCGCGGTGACCATGCCGATCCCGGTGACGGCCGCGTCGAAGGGTGGCCGGGTCGGCATCAGACGGTCACGCCCTTCGCCTCGATCAACTCGGCCGCCTGCGCCACGGTGAAGTCCGAGGCCAGTTCATCGTCCTCGATGGAGATGCCGAACTCCTTCTGCGCGGCCAAGGTCAGCTCGACCAACGCCAGCGAGTCGAAGTCCAGTTCGTCGAAGGTGCTGGCCGGGGCGATCTCCTCCGACCGCATGTTCATCACGTCCACCATCAGGGCGACGAGACGGTCGTAGACAGCGCTCATTGTTCCTCCGGTTCTCACTGCGGTTCGATTGATGGCCAGCGCAACGCGCATGACCCCCAGGCCAGTCCGCCGCCGAACGCGGTGAGCAGCACTTTCGCTCCCGGCGTGGGCGCCGCGTCGGCCAAGGCGAGCGGGATGGACGCGGCGGAGGTGTTGCCGACGCGGTCGAGGTGCACCGCGCACCGGCCGCGGTCGAGGTCGAGTTGGTCGGCGACGGCGTGCAGGATGCGCAGGTTCGCCTGGTGCGCGACCAGCAGATCCGGTGTCGGGTCCGCCCAGTCCGTCTTGCCCAGCACGGTTCTCGCCGACTGCGTCATCCGTTCCACGGCGTGTCGGAACACCGATTTTCCGCTCATCTGGAAATACCGGTCGACACCGTCCGGGTCGTGCGAGCCACCGGACATGATGGTGATCAGATCAGCGCCACTGCCGTCCGAACCGAGGTCGAAGGGGCCGAGCGCGCCGAGTTCGTCGGGGGAGCCCGCGCGCAGCACCACCGCGCCCGCGCCGTCACCGAAGATGGCCGTCGTCGCCCGGTCGGTCGGGTCGAGGATCGAGGAGAACGTATCGGCGCCGATGACCAGCACCCGATCGGCCAGACCGGCCGCGATCATGCCCGCCGCGTTCGCCAGGGCGTAGATGAACCCGGCGCACACGGCCGAGATGTCGTAGGCGGGCACCGGGCCGAGACCCAGTCGGGAGGCGACCAGCGGGGCCGTGGCCGGGCAGCGCCGGTCCGGGGTCGTCGTGGCGAGCACGACGGCGTCCACCGACGTCGCGCCTGCCGAGCGCATGGCACGGGCGGCCGCGTCGACAGCCAGGTCGGAGGTCGGTGTCCCCGGCGCGCTGACGTGCCGGGCGCCGATGCCGGTGCGCTCGCGAATCCACGCGTCCGACGTGTCGAATCGGTCCGCCAGGTCGTCGTTGGTTACCACGGCGGGCGGCACCGCGCCACCCAATCCGGCGATGACGGCTGCCCGAGTCATCGGCATTCGATGTTTCCCTTTCGCCGCAACGGTTTCCGCCTCTATCCCGACTGTATTGGGAATGTACGGCGACCTGGTATGGGCACATAGTCCTATGGCTGGGAAGTCGCGCCCAACCCACGATGAAGTCCGTGGCTGACTCCGCGACGACCTTGCTCTACGACCCCCGTGACCCTTCGGTGCGCACCGATCCGTACCCCCACTACCAACGGCTTCGCGAGACCGACCCGGTGCACAAGACCCCGTTCGGATACTGGGTCCTCACCCGGCACCGCGACATCGACACCGTGCTGCGCAGCCCGGCTGTGACCAGCGAGTTCCACCGCGACGCGACCTGGGCCAAACACAGAGGAGGGTCGGAGAGCCCGGTGGTGCGGGACACCCGGCGCTGGATGCTCATGCTGGACAAGCGGGCACACCGGCGGATCCGGGGTCTGGTCAACCACGTGTTCAGCGCGAAGTCCCTTGAGCGGCTGGCGCCGAGAATCGCCGATATCCTGGACGGCCTGATCGACCGGCTCGGCACCGGGGACAAGATCGACCTGATCAAGCACCTGGCGCTCCCGCTGCCGGTCACCGTCATCTGCGAGCTGGTCGGTCTGCCGACGACAGACCAGGAGATCTGTCGCGTGTGGACGGAGAAGATCGGCCACGTCGTGGACCCGGCCCTCACCGAGGAAACCCAGATCGCCATGAACGAGGCGGTCCTCGAATTCCGCGAGTACATCAAGGGGCACCTGCTCGAACGTCGTCGCAAGCCGCGCGAGGACATCCTGTCGTTGATGCTCGCCGCCGAGGTCGACGGCGAGAAGCTCGATGACGAAGAGATCATCGCCAACGTCCTGCTGTTGTTCAACGCGGGCCACGAGACATCGGTCAACCTGGTCGGCAACGGCATGCTCGCCTTGCTGCGCCACCCCGACCAACTCGCGGCGTTGCGCGCGAACCCGAGTCTGATCGAGGATGGCATAGACGAGATCTCCCGCTACGACGCACCAGTGCAGCTCGTCGCACGGATCACCACCAAACCGGTCGAGGTCGGCGACAAGGAGATTCCCGCTGGCAGCAAGGTGATGCTGTTGCTCGGAGCGGCCAACCGGGACCCGGAGCGCTATCCCGAGCCGGACCGGCTCGTCCTCGACCGGGGCGACATCAAGTCGCTGGCCTTCGGTGGCGGCCCGCACTACTGCATCGGCGCGATGCTCGGAAAGATCGAGGGCCGGATGGTGTTCACCGAGTTGCTACGCCGATACAGCACCCTTGAACTGGCCGTCGACGATGTCGTCTGGCGCCCGCACGTCAACTTCCGGGGGCTCACCGAGCTTCCGATGACTCTCAAGCACTGATGCGGCCGCCGCTGATCAGCGGGGACACGCTGTCCGAGAGTCTGACCCACCACGCCGGCCACGCACCCGATGCCGTGGCGGTGTTCCCCGCCACCGGCGACCGAATCACCGCGCGGGAACTTGACGAGGCCGCCACCCGCTGCGCGCACGCGCTGCTCGACGCGGGCATCGGACCGGGGGACGTCGTCGGTGTCCTCGTGCCCACGACGTCCCGCTTTCTCACCGCCTTGTTCGGTGTGCTCCGCACGGGCGCTGCCGCGAGTGTCCTTCCCGGACCGGCGAGTCTCGGCAGCGGCTCCACACCGGCGAAGCGGATCGCCGCGATCGCCGACACCGCGCGGATGCGACATCTGGTGTTGGACGAGTCGTACGCCGATATCGGGGCCATGCTGGGGCAGTTGCGGCCGGACCTGAGAATCGTGACGCCGTCGCAATCGACTGCCGTCGGCGCGCGATCGCTGCCCACGATCAGTCCGGACGACCTGGCCATCGTGCAGTTCACCTCGGGGAGCACAAGTGCGCCCAAGGGGGTCATGCTGCCGCACCGCACGGTCATGGCCGGCCTGCGCGCCTGTGTCCACTCTGGACACTTCAGCCCGGATGACGTCTTCGTGCAGTGGGTGCCGACCTTTCACGACATGGGACTGATCGGGCTGCTGTCGCACCTGCTCAACGGTGCCGACGTGCACGCCTTCCCGCCGAGCAAGTTTCTGCGGCGGCCACGCGAAGTGGTGGCATACTTCGCCGAACACAAGGGAACGGTCCTCACTGGACCGAACTTCTCCTACGACCACCTGCTCGACTCGGTTGACCCGGAGTTCGTGGCGAGCCTCGACCTGTCGTCGTGGCGGTTGGCGTTCAACGGCGCCGAACCGGTTCGCGCGGAGACTGTCGCCCGCTTCGCCGAAGTGCTCGCCCCGGCGGGCGTGCGGGACGCGGTGATGTACCCGGCGTACGGCATGGCCGAGGCGACCTTGTCCATCACCTACCCGGAGCCGGGTTCCGTGCCGTCGGTGGTGACAGTCGACCGCACGGCGCTGGGCGACGGGAAGATCACCCTGGTCGACGCGGACGACCGATCGGCGAAAGCGTTGGTGGCACTGGGCAAACCCGTGGTAGGGATGGAGATCAGGATCATCGACCCGTCCGGTGACGAGTGCGGGGAAGGCAGGCTCGGCGAGATCCACATCAGCGGAGCGGCGGTCACCACGGGCTACTACCTGGCTCCCGAACTGACCGCAGACGCGTTCGACGGAACGTGGTTTCGCACCGGAGACCTCGGTTTCCAGCTCGACGGTCAGCTCTACATCGGCGGTCGGGCAAAGGACGTGATGATCCTGCGCGGGGCGAACCACTTCCCCGAGGACGTCGAAGCGGTCGCCAGGGAGACCCCCGGGGTGTACCGGGGCCACTGCGTCGCCTTCGCCGAGACCGACGACCGCGCGGACGAGCACATCGCGGTGGTCGTCGAGGGCGATCCGCGCGGACCGGACCCGGACGGCCTCGCGGCCGAGGTGGCCAGGCGGGTGGCCGCCGAGCTGGACCTGGCCGAGATCAGGGTGCACGTGGTGCGCCCCAACTGGTTGACCAGAACGACGAGTGGCAAATGGCAGCGTGGAGCGGCGCGGACGCGGCTGGCCGAACAGGCCGTCGCCGAGCCGTCCCGACCGTGAGGAGCACGAAGCGATGAGTGGCTTGACCAAGGTGACCAACATCGGCGACGACGCCGAACCGCTGCACAGCTACGAGGTGTTCCCGGCGTACCAGGCGGCGTCCTGGGAACTCTCCGACATCCCCTGGGACGAGTTCGACGCGAGCAAGGTGAAGCCCGAGTACATCGCCTTCGCCAAGGGCGCCATCATCGGCGAGTCCAACTCGATCGCGGCGCAACACGGGTTCTTCAACGAGTTCGCCGACGACTACGACTTCTCCGCGTTCGTCTGCCTGTGGGGCTACCAGGAGCTGCAACACCACCTGTCGTTCAAGAAGTGGCTGCGGCTCGCGGGCGACGACGTGGACTACCGGCGGATCAACGCCATGCGCGCGCCCTACCCGCCCGGCATCACCCCGGCGGCGACCCTGGCGACGAACATCATCTCCGAGTGGGTCACCAACCACATGTACCGCTGCGTCAGCAAGGTCGTGGAGGAGCCGGTGATCGCCCGGATCATGAAGCGGGCGGGCGGTGACGAGGCCAGGCACGCGCGCGAGTTCACCTACTACTGTGCCCGCCGGATCAAGGAGTTCCCCGAGGAACTCGCCTCCGTGCTGGAGACCTTCTACGTCTACATGGCCGACCCGACCGGCAAGTACGAGCACCCGGTCGCCAGGTTCAAGGGCGACCTGCCCGAGTTGCAGGACCACGAGAAGATCGACGAGGTCTTCGAGTTCTTCGACCGGGTCGACACCGACGGCGTCGAGCACGCCCGGCTGCGCGAGCAGCTGTTCAAGACGCTCTCGGAGCTGACCAACACCGAGGTGACCAAGCTGTCGCACGTCCGCAGGGCGATCGCGTTCGCCCCGAGCGCGTCGGCCTGATGACCGCGATCACCCTGCCGTGGCTGGACGAGCCGAAGTTCCAGTGTTTCGGGTGCTCGCCACGCAACCACATCGGCCTCGCGCTGACGATGCACCGGGTCGGAGACGGCCGCATCCGCTCCGAGATCACCTTCTCCGAGAACTACGCCTCCTACCCCGGTGTCGTCCACGGCGGCATCGTCGGCGTTCTCGTCGACGAGATCATGGGCGACCTGCTCGCCCTCGACCGGGGGATGCTCGCGTTCTCCACCACGCTGCGCACGAAATTCCTGATGCCACTGCGGGTCGGTGTCCCCTACACCGCGGAAGCCCGCATCAGCAAGGAAGGCGCGGGCGTGGTGATGACCGAGGCCGACGTGAGTTCCGCGGACGGCGAGGTGCACGTGATGGCGAACGGGACCTACCAACCGATCCGTTCGGACCAGGCCAAGGAGTTCATGGGCCTGGACGGAGCGGACTACGACCGGCTGCACCACTACTTCGACCACCGGATTGGACAGTCATGACCACCTCAGAGACCCTCGACCGCACCGAAGTGCTCACCACGATCCGCGGGTTCGTCGCCACGGAACTGGGTCTGCCCGGCGCCGAGATCGGCGACGACGTCCCGCTCAAGGAACTCGCGGGCGCCGACTCGATCAAGATGCTGCGGGTCGTGGCCCAGATCGAACGCCGCTACGACGCCGAGTTCGAGGACGAGGACGTGTTCAAGGTCAGCACCCTCACCGGGCTGACCGACCTGGTGTTCACCCACAGGGGCCAGCAGTGACAGTCACCCCGGAGCAGGCGCGCACCGCGACCAACCGACACTACGAGCAGGCGCCGGAGTACTTCGCGGCGTTCCTCGACACCCGGATGAAGTACAGCTCGGGTCTCTACACCGACATCGCGATGTCCCTTGAGGACGCCCAGACCGCGAAGCTGCACTTCGTCGCCCGCTCGCTGGGCGTCACCCAGGGCGGCAGGCTGCTCGACATCGGCTGTGGCTGGGGCAGCCTGATCCTGTTCATGGCGGCCGAATACGGCGTCCAGGTGACGGGGGTGACCCCGTCGGAGCCGCAGGCGGAGTTCATCGCGCGGCGCGCGGAATCGTTGGGGGTGAGCCATCTCGTCGGCACCCGACTCGGCTCGTTCACCTCGATCGACGTCGGC
The DNA here is from genome assembly GCA_030857905.1 of Actinomycetota bacterium. Classification (GTDB taxonomy): domain Bacteria; phylum Actinomycetota; class Actinomycetes; order Mycobacteriales; family Pseudonocardiaceae; genus Actinokineospora. Next base: position 20,699 of record JALZNB010000285.1, on the reverse strand, counting down.
GGCGGCTACGACTACGCGACCATGCTCGGTTCGATCGTGCACATGCCGGACCGGCGCGCGGCGCTCACCAAGACGTATCGGGCCCTGAACCAGGGCGGCAGGCTCTACCTGTCGGAGAGCTGCTTTCGCAACGAGAGTTTCTACACCGAGTTCAACTCCCGGCCAGGCACCAAGCACGTGACCGAGAACATCTTCGGCTTCGCCGACATGGTTCCACTGTCCACTTTGGTCTCCGGGGCCGAGGACGCGGGTTTCAGCCTGGTCGACCTGACCGACCTCACCGCGCACTACCACCGGACCATCGAGGAATGGGAGCGGCGGGCGGTGGCCAACGCCGACGAGATCGAGCGCATCGCGCCAGGCTCGGTCGAACCGCTGGTCCGCTACCTCCAGACGGCCAACGCGGGATGGGGCTACACCACCAAGCACTACGCCATCACCGCGGAACGCAGCAGGCTGGGGCCGGAGGTGCCGCGCGCATGAAGGAGCCCTACGGCCCGCGGATCACACCCGCGACGATGCACGAGATGGTCGACACGGCCGTCGCGCGTGCCGCCGAACGGTCGTGGAGCATCGACAGTCTCGACTGGTCGGCCATCGACCCGAACCGGCTGACCGACACCGACCGGTCGGTGGTCCGGTTCATCACCTTCATCGAAGACCACATCCCCGGCTATCTCACCTACTTCCTCAACGCCTTCCCGGTGGCGGGCGAGGACGTGGCGATCGAGGAGTTCTGCTTCAACCGGGAGTACTTCCGATTCCTGGTGGCCTGGGCGCACGACGAGGAACGGCACGCCTCGGTGCTGACGAAGTACCAGATCGAGGCCCAGATGGCGCAACCGGACGCGCTGCTGCTCGAACTCGCCGAGGAAGGCCGCAAACAGTTCACGCTGCCCTACGAGCATCCGATACAGGCCTTCGCGTACACACTGGTGCAGGAGAAGGCGACACAGCTTTTCTATCAACGCTTTCGCGAGGTCGTCACCGAGCCGGTGTTGCGTGATCTGCTGGGCAAGCTCGCCAGGGACGAGGCGCGGCATTTCGCGTTCTACTCGAATCTGGTCGGCGCATACCTGCAACGCGACGGCGCGAAAGCGGTGCCGGACCTGAAAGATGTCATCAGCACGTTCCGGATGCCGTTGGCGGACACGCTCAAGGGTTACTGGCGGTGGTCGCTCAAAGTCGCCGACGCGGCGACGTATGATCACACCGAGGCCTATGATTCGGTTGTCCGTCTCGTCGACGGATTCGTTCGGTCACGCGGTCCCGCCGAGGTCGACGATCTCGGGGAATTCGTGGCCGCGATTCGCAAAATCAATTAGGGAGCGCGATGAAGTCGCTGACGGTGAGTTGGCAGGAGCAGGGCGCGCTGTTCGCCACCAAGGCGGACATGTCCGGCCTCGACTACCTGCGCGGCCTGATCAGCGGCGACATCGTCCGCCCGCCGGTGGCTCAGGTGATGGGGCTGCGGCCGGTCGAGGTCGAGGCCGGGTTGGTGCGGTTCGAGATGGACGTCCTCGAACCGTTCACCAACCACCTCGGGTTCCTCGCGGGCGGCGCCGTCGCCACCGGCCTCGACTCGGCCATGGGCTGCGCGGTGCTCTCCGCGATCGAGCCCGACCTCGACATCGTCACCCTCGATCTGAGTCTGGACTTCCTGCGGCCGGTGGGGCCCTCGGTCCCGACCCTCTACATCGAGGGCCGGGTCTCCTACCTCGGACGCAACCGAGGGCTGGCCACCGGCACGGTCGCCGACGCCGACGGGCGGGTGCTCGCGACGGGGAAGAGCAACTGCCTCGTCCGATCGAAGAAAGGACGATGACCGGAGGGGCTACCCCGAGGTGGAAACGGCTAACAACGCCGCCTGGGTTCTGTCGGCGACATCGAGTTTGGCGAAGATCGCGTACAGATGATTCTTCACGGTCTTCTCGGCTATCCCCAGATTTTTCGCTATTTGACGATTCGCCAGTCCCCGGGCGATCAACCGTAATACCTGAAGCTCTCGCGGGGTCAGCGTGTGGATGGCGTCGTCGGCGGGTTCACGTGGTCCGGGTACCTGTTGTCGGTGCTCGGTGATGACGGACCGTTGAAGGGTGATGGCTCTGCCCACCATTTCCAACGCGTTGGTCAACAGTTGTTGCGCCTCCGCGAGACGACCGCTCAGCGTGGTGCAGGCCGTGCAGGCGTCATCGGGAACGTGCGGGCTCTGGTCCTCTTGCCACGAAGAAGCCGTCGATCGTGGTCGGAAATTCACGAGAATCTCCTCCGGTGTGGTACTCGCAATCACGGTGGGGTCACGCGTGGGCTTCGTCCGGTCCCTGTCGTTCGACCGGCCCATCTCGCGAACGAGAAGGGCGCCGGGATGTGGTCCGACGCCCTTTCGTGACTACTGGCCGATGATGACGTTCGGGTCGCCGGTGAACCAGATGTTGTCGACGGTCATCTGGCGGATCACCCAACGCCTGCCGTCGCGGACGAGGTCGACCGCGTAGATGTTCTTCAACATCGCGTGTCTGCTGTGGTCGGCCGCGGGCAGGTGCTGCGCCTCGACCAACGCGGTCAGCGACGCGGTGTCGCCATCGAAGGTGACGCGGGCGTTGGACACCGTGTGCGTGGTGTCCAGGGGGACGTTCGGGTCGAGGACGACCGCGGCGATCATCTCGCGCGGTTCGATCAGCGGGATCTCCAGGCCGCACTTCTTCGCGGCCGGGCGGAAGTCGAAGGTGGCGTCCTCGGTGAATGCCGACAGCAGCAGGTCGCGGTCGCGAAGGTCGCGGCCCAACGCGAAACGCAGCAGAGCGTCGATCACTTCCTGGCGGTCGGCCAGTTCTCGGGTGATCCCCTCCGCGCTGTCCGCCTCGATCGCATGGTCGGCGGTGACGTACATGACTCTCCTTATGGTGGGTTTTACTTGGTGCGCACCAGATTCCGCAGGCGGGCGCGCTGCGGTTTGCCGGTACCGGTGCGCGGGAACTCGTCCCGGGTCATGGGCAGGACGTGGTGGACGACGAGACCGTGCCTGCTCAGCACGAGCTCGCGGATCCGGGTGGCCGCGTCAGTGGGGTCCACGCCGTCGTCGGTGTGGTGGAACACCGCGAGATCGGTGCCGTCCACCAGGCACACGGCCAGGGCGGTCTTGTCCACAAAGGACAATTCGGTGAGGGTGGTCTCGATCTCGTGGCCGTGGAGGAACCGGCCGTCGATCCACAGGGCGTCGTCGGCGCTGCCGGTGACCGTCAAGAGGTCTTCGTTGACATAGCCCAGATCGCCGGTGTCGAGCCAACCGTCGGAGGTGAACGCCGCGGCCGTGCGGGCCTCGTCGCCCGCGTAGCCCGCGGTCACCGACGCGCCCGCGATCTGGAGGGTGCCGAGTGTCCCTTGTGGAACGACCACGCCCTCGTCGTCCACCACGCGCACGCGGATTCCGGGATGCGGCGTGCCGACGGGGGTGAAACGGTCGTCGTCGCGGAGGGTGGCCAGGTTGACGCGGTGGTCGACGACGCCCGCGGCGGTCTCGGACATGCCCCAGCCGGGCCGCATCGCGTCGCCCGCGAGGCCGAACGGCGCCAGCGTGGTGAGGAACCGGCGGATCGTGCGCGCCTTGACCGCCTCGCCGCCGTTCATGATGTAGTGCAGCGAACTCAGGTCCCACGACCGGTCGCCCGCGGCGTCGACCCGGTTGGCCAACAGGTCGAACGTCGAGTTGGTGCCCCACGTCGTGTCCGCGCGGTAGCGTTCGATCAGGTCGAGCCAGCGCAGCGGATCGCCGAGGACATAGGACTTCTGGGCGTGGACCTGGGTGCAGGCCAGGTACACGTCCCTGATGTGGAACATCACCAGACCGCCCACGTGGTCGAGCGGCATCCAGCTCACGCTGATCGACTCGCCGCTGAGGTCGTTGGCCGCGATGGTGGCGGCCGAACGACTCACGATGTTGGTGTTGCTCAACGCGACGGCCTTGCGGGCCCCGGAGCTGCCCGCGGTCATGGTCAGCAGGGCGACGTCGTTCGGTGCGCTGTCGAACCAGTCGTGATCGGCCTCGCCCGCGCTCAGCGTGGCGACATCGCCCAGCCAGGCGGAGCGGGCGATCCCGTCGAGCGGCATGGTCGCCGCCGCATCGTCCACCAGCACCCAGGACTGGCCGAGGGCGTGCCACAGCGGGGCGATCACCTCGGCGGGGGCTCCGCCGCCCGCAGGGGTTGGAACGGGGACGAAGCCGCCGAGCACACAACCCCAGAAGGCGGCGAGCAGGTCACGGTGGCGCTGGATGTGCAGCACCACCCGATCCGTCGGTCGCACTCCCGCCCGCCGCAGACCAGCGAGTACCCGGGAAGCCTCGTCGAGCAGTTCGGCGTAGGAGAGCCGGTCCTCCACGCCCGCCGCGTCGATCAGCCGGATGGCGCGGTCGCGGTTGAGTACGGCCGCGCGAGGCAGCACCTCGGCCAGCGTGGCCACTTCCTGCGCCGGGGCGGGCCCGCCGTCGAGCACCGACGGCGAGGTCTGCTCACCGGGCGCGAACTGAATCCGCTGCACGAGGCGCGTCCTTTGTTCAGACAAGGGGAACCGGACCGGTGCCCCGCCAGGGGGAGGGCGAGACACCGATCCGGAGGTCATGACACCCGCGTGGATGTCACGCGGCGGTGGTGGTGCGCTTGCGCATCTGGTCGCGCATGGCCGGGAAGAACGTCGCGATCATGGTGATGATCGAGATGCCGGTGACGACGTACATGCCGTCCTTGTAGCTGGTCAGCGACGCCATGGTGTCGCCGTCGGCGTTGTTGTCGATCGCCATGGTCGCGGTGACGATGGCCAGCACCAGCGCGGCACCGACCTGGTAGCCGGTCTGGAGCACACCGGCGGCGAGGCCCTGCTCGGAGTCGGCGACACCACTGGTCGCCTGGACGTAGGCGCCGGTGAAGGAGAACGGGAACGCCACGCCGATCAGCAGCATCGTGGGCAGGATCACCGACACGTAGCCGGAGGTCTCGTCGATCCGCAGGAAGAGCAGGTACGACGCGGTGTAGGCGACGAAGCCCGCGAACATCATCCACTTGGGACCGAACTTGCCGATCAGGGCACCGGCCCTCGGCGCGATGAGCGCGATCAGGAGTCCGGCGGGGACGAACGCGAGTGCCATCTCCAGCGGCGACCAGTTCCGCAGGTTCTGCAGGTACAGCGCGCCGATGAACTGGAAGCTCATGTACGTGCCGAGGATCGCGGCGGCGACGAGCGCGGCGCCGATGAGCGCCGGGTTGCGCAGGAAGTCAAGGCGCAGCAGGGGAACCGCGGTGCGCTTCTCGATGATGACGAACGCGACGACGAGGATGATCACGCCCGCGAACTGGCCGAGCGTGCGGGCGGTGGTCCAGCCGACGGTCGGGGCCTCGACGATCGTGTAGACGAGCAGGAGCATCGCGGCGGTGATGGCGGCGGCGCCGGGGAAGTCGTAGTGACGCTTGGCGCCCGAGGTGTCCGGGTCCTTGGGGACCAGGCGGATCGCGCCGAACAGGACGGCGAGGGCGATCGGCACCGGCAGCAGGAAGGTCCAGCGCCAGCCGATCTCGGTGAGCAGGCCACCGGCGATCAGGCCGGAGGAGAAGCCCGCGGCACCGCACGCGGTGTAGATGCTGACGGCCTTGTTGCGGGCCGCGCCCTCGGGGAAGGTCGTGACGATGATCGACAGACCGGCCGGGGCGGTGAAGGCCGCGCTGACACCCATCACGAACCGGGCGACGATGACCAGCCAGCCGTCCTGGGCGAGACCACCCACGAGCGAGGCGACGGCGAAGACGGCGACCGCGACGAGCAGTACCTTGCGGCGGCCGACGAGGTCGGCGAGCCTGCCACCGAAGAGCAGGAATCCACCGAAACCGAGAACGTAGGCGCTGACGACCCACTGCACCGCGGAGGTGGTCATGCCCAGCTCGGCCTGGATGGGCGGCACCGCGATGCCCACCATGGCGTTGTCGAGGGCGTCGAGGAACATCGCCCCGCACAGCACGATGAGCATGCCCCACAGGCGGCCTGTCCAGACTCCCCCTGTGTCGTTGTCGGCCTTTTTTGCGGACGAGGAGGACTCGTCCGTGATGTCCTGTGACGCTGTCATGGTCAATCCCTATTCGATGGACAGTTGTTTAACTTGAGGTACAAAACGAGCGACTTCGGCGGTCCGGCCCGGTTGGGGGCCGCGCCGAGTCCACCGCCCGTGGGGACCGCGGGTCTAGATGGCGGCCACCGTGGCCGCGATGATCGACTTCAGTCGATCGCGGTCGTCGGTGGTCTTGATCAGGACACGCAGGCCGATCATGGTGCTCTGCACCAGACCGGCCAGCGCTTTCGGGTCACGCTCCGGCGCGATCTCACCGGCCCGCTGGGCGGCGATGAAAGCGGTGTGGAGCACCGCTTCCGTCGCCGCCAACGACCGCCCGACCAACTGGGCCGCTTCGTCGTCGCGCACGCCCAACTCGACGGCGGTGTTCACCACCAGGCACCCACACCGGTCCGGATCTTCCAGATCGGCGTCGACGAACGAGCTGAGCAACCGCGTGACCCGCTCCCGGATGGGTGAGTCGTCCTCGATGACCGCCTTGAAGTCGACCATCGAGGTGTCGGCGTAGTGCTTGAGACTGCGCAGGAACAGGTCGTGCTTGCTACCGAAAGTGTTGTACAGGCTGCCCTTTCCGATCCCGAGACGGTCGACCAGGTCCTGTGGGGAGGTGTCGGCGTAACCATTGCTCCGAAACGTCTCCATGGCCTGCGCGATCGCGACTTGCGGATCGAACTTCCTGGGCCTGCCCATGCGGGGACCATACGACTTTCTGGACCTTGGGGTCAAGTACTCCGGTTCAGGCGACAAACCCCAGGCTGAAGGGGTTCTGCGGGGTCCCGCCCAGCAGGTGCGCACCCACCGACTGCAGGATCTGGTCCTGGGCGATGACGTGCTGGCACATGGTGTTCACATCGCGCAGCCACCGGTCCATCGGCGAGGGCTTGTAGATCGCGGACGTGGTGATCAGGTCGTACATGCGCTGCACGACCGACCGGGCGACCCGGAACGCGTTGACCCGCGCCAGCACGGTCTCGACGCGCTGGTCGGCGGTCATCTCGACGCCCGCCTCCAGCCACTCCCACTGGCGCCGCAGGCTCCCGTACACGGCGTCGCGCGCGGCGCCGAGCTCCATCTCAGCCTGGGCGATGCCCATCTGAATCCGGTAGTTCTCCGCCCACGGGGTGTCGGTGGCCCGGTCGACGCGGGTCATGGCCATGTCGCGCACGTAGTCCAACGCCGCGCGCGCCACGCCCAGCGGCACCCCGGGCATGTTGCGCAGAATCGACTCCGCGGTCGCCAGCGGGCCTTCCATCCTCGGCAGCGCCAGGGTGAACGAGTGCTCCTCCGGCACGAACAGGTCGGTCGCGGTGTAGTCGCGGCTGCCACTGCCCGCCAGACCCGTGGTGTGCCAGGTGTCGATCACCTCGACCTCGGAGCGCGGGGCCAGCATGATGCGCCAGTGCATCGGGCCGCCGTCACGCGGGTTCGGCTCCGGCTCGTCGCCCTGGAAGACGAAACAGCCGAGGACGACCCAGTCGGCGTGGGTGATGCCACTGCCGAACTGCCAGCGGCCGTTGACCTGGTAGCCGCCCGCGACGCGCGTGGCGCGGCCCAGGGGCAGGATCAGACCCGCGGTCACGATGTCCGGGTCGCCGAACTTGTCCCGCGCGACCTGCTCGTCGAGGAAACCCGCGTAGATGGGGGTATCCATGCCGATCATCGCGCACCACGCGGCGGACGCGTCGCCCACGGCGAGGGCCTCGACGACCTCGGTCTGCTCCATCGAGTTCAGTCCGGGCTTGCCGGAGGAGTCCGCGACGGCGACGCGGAAGGCGCCGGTCTCCTTCAGTGCGGCGACGACGTCGGCGGGCAGGTGCCGGTTCTCCTCGATCGCGACGGCGCGTTCGCGCAGCAGCGGTGCCAACGCCTTGGCCCGAGGCAGGATCTCCTCGGCCGGGATGTCGAGCGCGCGCTCAGTTGCTTCCACAGTGGACATTCTTCGGTCTCCTATAAGCACTAGCGGTAACGGCCGGGGGCAATCGCTTGCTGGGGGTCGATGTGGTCCTTGAGCCGACGGACGAACGCGCGAGTCGCGGCGTCCGGGCTCAGGTCGTCGATCCGATCGGCGTGATCGACATCGAGTCGGTACGGCAGGAAACCCGCCGGGGTGAACAGGTCGTAGAGCAGTTCGAGTGCCTGGTGCGCGGCATCGGCCTCGGTCTCGCGGTCGAACTTGACGGACACGACGTAGTCGACGAGGTCGTCGCCGATCACGTTAAGCGTCGCGCCACACCGGACTCCGGTGCGGTCGACCACCTGTCGGACGAACCCGTCGGCGGCGACCTGCGCCTTCGAGGTGAACGGCACCAACGGAAGGAAGAACAGGAAGCCGATTCCACCGTCCAGCTCGGCGGCTGTCGTGCCGATCTTGTTCTCGAACAGCTTGTCGGTGATGTCCGGATCGCCCCAGTAGGCGCGTTCCACCGACACTCCGACGTCGTGGTGCTCGGCGGTCGGATCGGTCGCGTCGGTCGCCGAGATCTCGTGGAACACGTCAGCGCCCTGGGCCTCGGCGACGATCACCGTCGTCAGAGCCTCCACCGCGGTCGCGGTGCCGTCGACACAGACGTGGGCGAGGTAATCACCGTTGGTGATGCCGTAACCCCTTGCCGCGGCCGGGTTGTAGACCTTCATCACCCCGCTGACCAAGCCCTGATGCTGCCAGCGGCGCAGCTCGCCGATGGCACCGCCGAGGTTGTCCTCGCCGAAGGTCAACCGCACGACCCGCAGTGCCTCGGGACGCGGCAGCAACCGAATCGCCGCCGCGGTGACGACACCGAGATTGGACTGGGTGAACAGCGGCAGCACCGACGGCCCGAGCCCGTGCGCGTAGACCGCGGTCTCGCGGTTCTCCTCAGGCCACCAGCCGACGCGCAGGAGTTCACCGTTGGGCAGCACCACTTCCAGACCGACGACGTCCTCGACGCGCTGGTGTCGCAGTCCCACACCGCGGTCGAGGATGTTGCCGACCACACTGGAGTGTGCCGACGAGACGGTCACGTTGATCATCCGGGTGGTGCCGTCGAGCAGCTCCGACATGTGGCCCTGGCTCACACCCGGCTCGATCACCGCCCAGCCCGCGTCGATGTCGATGTCGCGCACGGCCTTGAGGTCGCTCAAGTCGAGCACGATCGCGTCGTCCACCGCGGGTTCCTTGGAGCCAAGGCCCCAGTTGCGCCCGGTGCTCAACGGATGCAGGGAACCGGCGCCGACCGACTGGCCGAACACCTCGACCACCTGTCGCACTTCCTCGACCGTGCGTGGTCGGATGATCCCGGAGACATCGCGCTGACGGAACAGCCCGGAGTTCGGGCCGACGTCGAGCGCGCTGTCGTCGGGGCGGGCGTGAACCCGTCCCTCGCCGACGATCACCGCGGCGGCGTCCAACGCCTTGCGCAGATCGGGGTCCACGGACCCCGACATCGTGACCGGGTCGCTAACCGACATGAGTCGCTACACCTCACCGTTCGTTCGTGCGGGAATGCCAGGACGGTTCAGCCCGGCCAGGTTGATCGGCCGGGCCTTCTCCACGGCGTGGAACTTGCCGTGCAGGAAGACCAGGGGCGGGCGGCGGTCCTGGGTGCCGGTGGCGAGCACCTCGCCGATCGCCATCACGTGATCGCCGACCTCGATGTACTGCCGCAGCCTGCATTCCATCCAACTGGGCGCGTCGAGCACCAGCGCGCCGGTCTGCCCGCCGGGGGTCGCCGACAACGTGCACACCGCGGCCTCCCGACTCGCCTTGTCCCTGGAGAAACAACGCGCGAGGTCGGCGGCGCCGACGTCCAGAATGGACACCGCCCACACCTTCGTGCTCAGCAGGTCGGCGAGGAACGTGGAATCGCGGTGCAGGCAAATCGAGACCAGCGGCGGGTCGAGCGACACCGAGGTCAGTGAGTTCACCGTGACCGCGTCATGCTGGCGGCCCTGCGGGCCATTGGTGTATGTCGTCGCGATACACACCCCGGTAGCGAAGTTGCGCATCGCACTTCGTAAATCGAGATCCACCACCGGACTCCCCAGATCGACAGTTTCTTGCCCCGTTCCGCCTCGGCCCCGCGATCAAGGCGGCTCTGATTTTCTGGAGCGTTACTCGCGGTACGGCGACACTATCCACTTCGGTGGCCCGTGCGTGACCGGAATGCGCATGTGCTGTACGGAGTTCGCGCACAGGAGCGCGTCGTGGTCGCACTCGGGCACTGGGCACGGCATTGTTGGGATCGGTTAGGCTCGGCGATCGCGAGCCACTCCTACCGCGTGAGGACACCATGAATCCCGAAGAAGGCCTGCGTCGCGTCGCCGAACTCGCGGCCACCCAGGACTGGTTGGCCGTCCTCGCGACCAGAGGCTCCGACGACGACCCGGCTCCCGCTCTGGTGAACGCGGGCATCCTCGCGCACCCGGTCACCGGTGAACAGGTTGTCGCGTTCGTCTCCCGCGGCGGTACCGCCAAGCTGCGCAACCTGCGCCGCCACCCGCGCGGCACCCTGGTGTTCCGCTCGGGTTGGGACTGGATCGCGGTCGCCGGAGCGGTGGACATCGTCGGCCCTGATGACGCGCTCGACGGCGTAACCGCTGATCAGGTGCCCACACTGCTGCGTGAGGTCTACACCGCCGCAGGTGGCACGCACTCGGATTTCGCCGAGTACGACCGCGAGATGGCCAAGGACCGACGCGCCGCGGTGTACGTGCGTCCGGAGAAGTTCACCACGAACCCGCTGCCGCATGATCGCGAGAAATCGACCGACTGAGCGCCTGCTCACGCTGGGCGAGGCGGTCGCGGGCCGGTGCGCGCAATTTCCGAAACTCACTGGGAGTGAGGCCGTACTTGGTGCGGAACAGCCTGCTCACCTGCGACGCGCCGACCAGACCCCAGCGTTCGCCGATGGTGGCCACGGTCAGGTGGTCGTACCCGGGGTTGCCGAGGTCGGCGCGCAGCCTGCTCAGCCGCTCGTCCCGAATCCAGCGCGCCGGGCTCGTGTCGTGCTCGGCGAAGAGGACCTGCAGGTAACGCAGCGAGATGTTGTAGCGGCGGGCCAGGGTGACCGGGCTCAGCGCGCACTCGCCGAGGTGCTCGCGGGCGAAGCTCTGGATGCGCAACATGAGGATCTGGCGCGCGGTGGCCGGGTCGGAGGACGCCGAGCGCAGCCGCTCGGCGAACAGCGTGGTGATCAGGCCGTTGATGGTGGTCGCCAGTGGTTCGCGGGCGGCTTCGTCCAGCTCGGTGAGGTGCTTGCCGAGTGCGGACAGCGTGTGGCTGGCCAGCGCGCCGACCCCGGAGTCGCCGCACCACGGCGCGACCGAGAGGCAGCGGGTGTTGCGCGGGCTCACACCGAGCGCGCGGTGGGTGATCCTGGCCGCCACCATCTCGAAGTGCTCGGGCATCGCCAGGGTGTAGGGCCTGCTGCTGTCGAAGGACAGGATGTCGCCCGAGCGGACGACGCTGTCGGCGCCGTCCTGGCTTAATCGCGCCTGGCCACTGAGCAGCACGGCGACGTAGACGTGGCCCCCCTCCGTGGTCGCCGCGCGCTCCTGACGGATGACCGTGTGTGGGTCGGCGGTGATCACCGAGACCCGCATCGCGCCGAACGCGCTGGTGGCGATGCTGCCGTTGCCGAAGCTCTCGTGGTCACCGAGCACCTGGAGCGTGCCGCAGGTCCGCCGGACCTGCTCCTGCCAGGCGGCGAACCGGCGAGACCGGTCGACCGATGCCGTGCTCTGGACCTCAACGAGGGCAGGTACCTGTCCTGATCGCTTCCACATCGCAAACCCCTGCGTTCGTGACGAATCGGTCGGTCTAGCACGATCGCACCGCATTCTCGCCATCCCGACGCGACCCGTCAGTCCTTTTAGGAAATTGGCGGCGATCGGGTCAACTGCTATGACCCATTCAGTCCACTCGTTCGGTGGCATCGCCCGCTGCGGTGGTGGGATATCGCCACGCAGTGGTATCACCGTAGCGGACGATCGGAGTGCCGCCGGTTTATGATTCGACTAATTGGCCGAATGTGGTAGCCCTCCGTAGTGGGCAATGTCGCGCCTCGTGGCAGTCGCTTCGCGTTCACCTTCGAGCCTCATCAGGCAAGATAGGGGATGATAGTGGCCCGGGTCACATGGATCATGTGCTATTAAGTTATCGGACAGCTGTTTCGTGATCACCGGGGGTTGCGCTAATCGGCAACAGGTCGCGCGCGCGCTGCCAAACACGCGACGCGTGGCCAAATGTAGCCTGAACGCGTACGTGATCATTTCCGATACAACTACATGTCTCACTTGTCGCGGCCCACTCTATACCGCGTAACAGTCTTCGCCACTGGCGCATTGTGAAAATCAAAGGTGGACTATGGGGTCATTATTGGAAATCGGCGTAGTCGGTGGCGGCGCGTCGGCGGTATGTCTACTCGACGCGCTTTCGCGTCGGCCGGACTTGCCGACGGGTTCGGTCACCGTATTCGAACCATCGCCACATCTGTGGCGGGGTAGGCCCTATCAGCCCGACCTGGACGTGGTCCGGGTGAACGCCACACCGGATGACATGTCCGTGCACGGTGGGGACAACGGCCATTTCCAAGAGTGGCTGACCGCACGCGATCTCGTCGTCGGATCGGCCGAGACCTACACCGACCCACTCTCCGGTGCCAGGTTCGTTCCGCGAGCCACGTTCGGCGACTACCTCGAACAGTCCGCCCGCGCGGCCCTGCTCGCTCTCGTCGCGAAGGGCTGGCAAGTCACGCTGGTGCGCGAGAAGGTCGACCGCACGACACCGACGCAGGGCGGGATACTGCTGCGCACCACCTCGGGCGCGCTGTACACCGTGGACTACGCGGTCCTTTGTGTCGGAGCCGGACAGCCGTCGGACACCTACACGTTGACGGGTGCGCCAGGCTTCATCTCCGAGCCGTACCCGGTGCGCAAGTCGCTCGCCGCTGTCGACCCGACCGACGAGGTAGCGGTCATCGGTAGCGGTCTCACCGCCGTCGACATCGTGTTGGCGTTGAACGCACTCGGCCACACCGGCCGCATCCGCCTGTTCTCCCGCCGCGGTGTGCTGCCAGGTGTGCGGCAACGCCCCGCGCACCACGCCCTGAGCCACTTCACCCCGGCCCGGTTCCGCGCGATGGCCGCGCGCGGCGAGTCGGTGACGCTCGACGGGCTGATCAAGGTCATGAACGCCGAACTCGTCGCCGCCGGGGAAGACCCGGACGCCATCCGCCGCGAGATCGACTCCGTCCGCGACGAGGAACCGGTGGCCCGGCTGCGCAGGCAACTGGCCGAGGTGGACTCACCCAGCGTCGGGATGCGAATCCTCCAGCAGGCCGTGCCGGACGCGGGCCCGGATGTGTGGCCGCTGCTGAGCGAGGACGACAAGGTGCTGTTGCTCGCCGAGCACTACCGCACGTTGATGAGCCTGTGCTGTCCGATGCCGCCGAGCAGCGCGGCGACACTGCTGTCGCTGATCGACTCGGGCAGGCTCGAACTCGTGCACGGTGTCCGCCACGTCGAGGCCGTCGACGGCGGGTTCCACATCAGCACCGCGCACGGCGACTACGAGGCGAAGACCTTGGTCAACGCCGTGAACGCGCGGCTGCGCACCATCTCGGAGAAGGCCGCGCCGATGATCCAGTCCCTCGTCATGGCTGGTCTGGCCGAGCCGCACCCGCGCGGCGGCGTCCACGTGGAACGGGCGACCAGCAGGCTCACCGTCGGCGCACACCCCGACGCGCGCCTCTACGCACTCGGCGACCCCGCCGCGGGCAGCCTGTTCTTCACCTTCGGCGTCCAGTCGCTCGTCGACCGTGCGGTCGACATCGTCGACGCCATCCACGACGACGCCTCGGCCCGACTCGGCGTTCCCTTCGGCGGCGACGCGCTGCAACCGGCGTAACCCGACGACGGTGAGACTGAAGATGGTGTTACCGAACACAAGGAGATCATGTAGATGACCATCGCGGACACCAAGGCGACCTACCTCGCCGACACTCACACCGGCCTGCCGATGCCAAGCGCCCCGGTCTTCGAGTCTGTCGCCGACGAGCGTCGTCACCGCAAGCAGCGGTTGGCCGCCGCGTTACGGCTTTTCGGCAAGTACGGCTTCGGTGAGGGCATCTCCGGGCACATCTCGGTGCGCGACCCCGAGCACCACGACCGCTTCTGGGTCAACCCGTTCGGCGTCTCGTTCAAGCGCGCCACCGTCGGCGACCTGATCTGCGTCGACGAGAGCGGTACCGTCGTCGAGGGCAAGCACCCGGTCAACCCCAGTGCCTTCGTCATCCACTCCAAGATCCACTCGTTGCACCCCAACGCTGAGGCGGCCGCGCACGCGCACACCGCGCACTCGCGCGCGCTGGGCGCCCTCGACCGACTGCTGGAGCCACTCGACCAGGAATCGGCGGCGTTCTACCAGGACCAGGTGCTCTACACCGACTACGAGGGACCGTCGATCGTGGTCGAGCAGGGCCAGGACATCGCCGAGAAGCTGGGCGACAACAAGGCGCTTCTGCTGCGCTACCACGGTTTGATCACCGTGGGCGGGTCGCTCGAAGAGGCCGTGCACTGGTTCTTCACCTTCGACAGCTGCGCGCAGGTGCAGTTGCTCGCCTCGGCCGCCGGTACGCCCAGGGGGATGAGCCACGAGCAGGCCATCGCGGCCAAGGACGGTTTCGGAGACGCGCAACTGGCCTGGTTCAGCTTCCAGTTGCTCTACGACGAGATCGTGTACGAGCAGCCAGACCTGTTGGCGGAGTAGCTTTTCCGCGTAAAGGACTGGCCCTGGTCGCTCGACCAGGGCCAGTCCTTTGTGGATTTTCGACGGCAATGTGGCCACCGGTGCAGCGCGGCATCGATGGTCAGGTGTTGGCGAGGACCTTCGACTTTCGGTCGAACAGGACCGCGGTGATCAGTGCGGCCGCCGCCGCCGCACCGGCGATCGGGGACAGCCAGCCGACACCCCATCCGCTGAGCACGGCCCCGCCGACCAGGGCGCCGATGCCGGAGCCGAGGTAGATGGCCGATCCGTTGAGTCCCAGTGCGACGATGGACGCCTGGGGTGCCACCGAAAGCAGTCGGTGTTGCTGGGCCACCATCAGCATTCCGGTGAACGTGCCGAAAGCGAGCCACGCCACCAGGTTCGACCACAGCGACGGCGCGGCGAGGTTCAGCGAAAGCAGGGTCACCACCGAACCGCCGAGGGACACCAGCCGCATCCGGTGGGAGCCGAACCGATCGGTGCCACTGCCGGTGAGCGAGTTGCCGAGCACTTGCCCGACGCCCGCCACCGCGAGGACCCAGACCAACGCGGCACCGGTGGCCGAGGGGGCCACGATCAACGGGATGTAGACGAAGACGGCGAACGACCCCACCGCGGCCAGCACGGTGATCAACAGCACCACGGTGACCGCGGGCTGTACCGCTGTGCGCAACCGATCCCGCAGCGCCACCGCGGGCACCCGGACCGACGGGACCCGCAGCACCACCAGTCCGACGACGACACCGACCGCGGCGATCAGCCACATCGTCGTCCGCCAGCTCGTCCACTGTCCCATGTAGACACCCAGTGGCACGCCGAGGACCATGGACACACTCATGCCCGCGGCCACTGTGGACAGCGCGCGTCCGCGACGCTCGGGCGGGGACAGCGCGCCCGCGACGACGTACGCGGTCGACTGGAAGGCGGCGGCCCCGATGGCCGCGAGAACCCGCGCGACGGCGACGATCAGGTAGGTGGCGCCGATGGCCTGGCCGACCATGCCGATCGTGAACAGTCCCATGCCGCCGATCAGCAGGATCTTGCGATCCCAGGTCCCGGTGGCCCCGGCGATCACCGGTGAGGCGATGGCATAGGTGATGGCGAAGATCGTCGCGAGCTGCCCGGCGGCGGCCTCGGAGACGTCGAGGTCGCGCGCGATGTCGGGCAGCAGTCCATTGAGGACGAACCCGTCGGTGCCGACGATGAACGTGCCGATGGCCAGGATCAGTAACACCGACCGATGATTCGACACGGATCGAACTGTCATGCGAGGATGCTGATCCAGTCCTCGATGATTGTCAAACGACCGCTCGGTGAACCCTGTCGCGCCACCGGAAGGTGCTGCGGGAGGCGGGATTGACCTCGACGGCCGCTCCCGGTTCGTGGCCCCGCGCCGCGCGGACATCGATGCCCGGTTCCCCGGTCCGCTCGCCGACCGACTGTAGGTCGCGACCAGTCTTCTTCGTCGGGAACGGCGGTCCCGGCAAGTCATTTGTCCGTTTAGTCCTCAATGGACTGAATGTGCACGGCGCCGTGTCCGGTGGGGGAGTGGATGTGATCCTTGGCGGGTTCGCGGCAGTCGCCGCAAACGACCATCGGAGTCAGGGTGCTGCCGCAGGAATGGGTCCAGCGAACCGGTGGGGCGTCGGCGTTGAGATGGGTGTCGCCCCAGTTCATCAGCGTGAACAGGACCCCGGTCAGGTCTCGGCCCTTGGCGGTGAGGCTGTACTCGTAGCGCGGGGGATGGTCGTGGTAGCGCTCGCGGGTGACCACGCCCGCATCGGTCAGGGCCCGTAATCGGGTGGCGAGGATGTCACGGGAGATACCGGTGTTGCGCACGATCGCGTCGAACCGGTTGGCGTTGTAGAACAGTTCGCGAATCACCAGCAAGGTCCAAGTCCCGCCAACGACACGCAAGGCGTCGGCGATCGAACACGGGCGTGGGTCCAAGTCCTTGGGCATCGATGATGATCGTACGGCAGGCATCCGACGCCGTTCCAGTGCGCCGACGATGATCAGCAGCGCTCGAACACCGCCGCCAGGCCCTGTCCACCGCCGATACACATGGTTTCCAGGCCATATCGCGCATCGCGGCGACGCATCTCACGCAACAGGGTGGCGAGAATCCGACCTCCGGTTGCGCCGATCGGGTGACCCAGAGAGATGCCCGACCCGTTGACGTTGACCCGTTCGAGGTCGGTCTCGGTGAGTTTCCACTCGCGGGCGCAGGCCAGCACCTGCGACGCGAACGCCTCGTTGAGCTCGATCAGGTCGATGTCGCCGAGGCTCAGTTCCGCGCGCGCGAGGGCTTTCGCGGTCGCCGGGATCGGGCCGATGCCCATGATTTTCGGTGGCACACCCGCGCGCGCCCAGGACACGAGACGGGCCAACGGGCGCAGGCCCAGCTCGGCCGCCCGCTCCGGGTGGGTGACCACACACAGAGCCGCGCCGTCGTTCTGACCGCTGGAGTTGCCCGCCGTCACCGTCGACTCACTGTCCTTTTTGGACAGTATCGGACGCAGGGCGGCCAGGCGCTCCAGTGAGCTGTCCGTGCGTGGGTGCTCGTCGGTGTCCACAATGGAATCGCCGCGGCGGTCGGTGACGGTGATCGGCACGATCTCCTCGGCGAAGCGGCCGTCGGTCTGCGCGGCGACGGCGCGCTGGTGCGACCGCAGCGCCAGCTCGTCCTGCTCCTCACGGGCGATGCCGTACTCGCGGCGCAGGTTCTCCGCGGTCTCCAGCATCCCGTCCGGCACCGGGTAGTGCTTGCCGCCCGCGGTGACCCGACCTCGGGCCAGCGCGTCGTGCAGCGTGAGCCCGGCGCCGCGGATGCCCCAGCGGGCCTCGGCGGTGTAGAAGATCGCGTTGCTCATGCTTTCCGCGCCGCCCGCGAGCACGAGATCGCTCGCCCCGGTCCGCACCTGCATGGTGGCGTCGATGATCGCCTGCAACCCGGAACCGCAGCGGCGGTCGATCTGGGTGCCGCCGGTCTCCACGGGCAACCCGGCGTCGAGCGCGGCGATCCGGCCGATGGCAGGCGCCTCACCGCTGGGGTAGGACTGGCCGAGGATGACCTCGTCGACGGCGGCGCCGGGCAGACCGGTGCGCTCCATCAACGCGCTGATCACGGCCGCGGCGAGCTCGTGCGCCTGAACGGACTTGAGCGAACCACCCAACCGCCCCACCGGTGTCCGCAGCGGTTCACAAATCACGGCGTCGCGCATCGCTGGCCCCACATCGCTCGTCTCGGTCAGAGTCACGCCGTCACCTGTCGCCAACCGCCCGGACACGCGAACGAACGTCGATCCGCACGATACCCGGCGAACCCTGTGACCAGGGGCACAGGAGCGCTGGCTTTGACCTCTAGTTAACCCGAGATCCTAACGTTCGGGTCATGACATTTCCGGTAACGGGGGCGACCGGCAAAGCCGGACGGGAAGTGGTCGCACATCTCGTCGGCGCGGGTCACCACGTGCGAGCGTTGACGTGTGATCCGGCGAGGGCGAATCTGCCCGCGGCCGTGGAGGTGGTTCAGGGCGATGTGACCTCGCCCGAGACGCTGATCCCGGCGTTGGACGGCGTTGTGGGCGTACATGTGCTCACTTCCGTGGGCGACGACTATGTGACGCCACAATCCGGGCCCGAGCTTGTGGAACTGTTCGAGCGGGCAGGTGTTCGGCGGGCCACGGTGTTGTGGAGCGGCCAGTCCGGCCCGGTCGAGGCCGCGTTCGCCGCCGGGTCGGTGCCGTGGACGCACCTGCGGCCGGTCGATTTCATGGGCAACGCGCTGACCTGGGCCGAGTCGATCCGCACGAGCGGCGGAGTCGAGGAGGCATTCGGCGACTCGCGCGGGTCGAGCGTGCACGAATCGGACATCGGCGCGGTGGCCGCCGCCGCGTTGACCTCGGACGGGCACGCGGGCGAGGCGTACGCGTTGACCGGGCCGGAGGTGCTCACCCCGCGTCAGCGCTTGTCGATCATCGGTGCCACCCTCGGGTGTGACCTGGAGTTCGTGGAACTCACCGAGGCGCGGGCTCGGGAGCGCTGGCACGCGGCCGGATACTCCGATGAGCTGATCGAGGGCCTGGTCCGCTGGCACGCCGATCCGCCGGAGGCGGCTTACGCGGTGACCTCCGTTGTCGAGGATGTGCTGAGGCGCAAGCCATTGACCTTTACCGAGTGGGCTTCGTCGAACATCGGTGCCTTCACCTCGAAGCGGTAACGCGGTCGGCCGCTGCCAGTCGACTATTCAGTCTTGACTTATATAAGTGGGTGCCGCACGCTGTGGCTGTGCACGCGTTCGACGTCCTCGGAGACCCGGTCCGGCGGCGAATCCTGGAGTTGCTCGCCGACGGCGAGCGGTCATCCGGGGCGATCACCTCGGTGATCCACGACGAGTTCGGCATCTCCCAGCCCGGAGTCTCGCAACACCTGCGGGTGTTGCGCGAGAACGGGTTCACCACGGTGCGCGCGGAGGGTGCGCGACGGCTCTACGCCGTCGACAGTGGACCACTGCGCGAGGTCGACGAGTGGCTGGACCGGTTCCGCCAGGTCTGGGGCAGGCACCTCGACGCGCTCGACACCGAGTTGGCCAGGGACCGCCGCGAACGTCGCCGAGCCGAATCAGCCCAACGAGAGGCACCCTGAATGATCGACATCGCCAACCAGCTCAGCGCCATCCACCGCGCGGTCACCGCGGGCGAGGAGAGCGTCGGTGTGGTGCTGCGGCGGCGCTACGACGCCGACCCCTCCGACGTGTGGGACGCGATCACCGACCCGGACCGGCTCAAGCGCTGGTTCCTGCCGGTCAGCGGCCAGCTCAAGGTCGGCGGGTCGTTCCAGCTCGAAGGCAACGCAGGCGGCGAGATCCTGCGCTGCGAGTCGCCGAAACTGTTGCGGGTCACCTTCGGATCGGCCGACAGCGTCGTCGAGCTCCGCATCACCGCCGATGGCGAGGTGACCGTGCTGGAACTCGAACACACTGTTCCGCTCGCGATGGCGGGCAGCGGTGCGGGCGCGCTCTATGTCGGCCCCGGTTGGGACAGCGCTCTGCTCGCCCTGGCGTTGTTCTTCGCGGGTGAGATCGGCGACGACCCGAAGACCGCGGCGGATTCCCCTGAAGCGCAGGAGTTCTGCCAGGGATCGGTGGCCGTGTGGGCGCGGATCGTCCGCGGGTCCGGCACCGCCACGGACGAGGAGATCGACACGGCGACCCAGGTGTCGCTGGCCCAGTTCGCCCCGGACCTGGTCGCCGACAAGGGCTGACAGCGGGTTCCTCGCCACACGCACCCCGGCGGCCGACGCGCGGGCACAATTGCGGTATGAGTGACGCGGCGGCCCGGCGGGCGAAGATGTACGGCGAGGACGATCTCAGCTCACTGCCCGTGTTCGCGGGCGGGTTCATCAACTACGGCTATTGGCGCGACATCCCCCTCGGCGACGGTGACATCACCCTCGAACAGCGGGTGCGCAGCCAACTGGAGCTCTACCGGCTGGTGTTCACCGACATCGGCGTCGGCGCGGCCGACCGGGTCCTCGAAGTCGGCTGCGGTCTCGGTGTCGGTGGCACCTGGGCGCTGACCGAGTTCGGCGCGGCCGAGATGCACGGTGTGGACCTCAGCCCGGCGCAGTTGGCCCGCGCACGGCAGCGCAACCCCGGCAGCGCGATGGCCTTCCACGAGGGAGCGGCCAACGCGCTGCCGTTCGGGGACTCAGAGTTCGACGTGGTGGTGTCGCTGGAGGCCGCGCAACATTTCGACGACCTGCCGGGGTTCGCCGCGTCGGCCCGCCGGGTGCTTCGGCCGGGTGGTCGGCTCGCGGTCACGACGTTCTTCCTGCCGG
>JALZNB010000282.1 GCA_030857905.1 Actinomycetota bacterium | reverse complement strand
TCCCAGCCCACGGCCACGTCCGTCGCCGGTGCCGCGCGACGGCAGCGGCCCGGAACCGGCACCGGATCTGGTGCTGGTCCAGGTGAACCGGGCCCGCGTGCTGCGCGGGCTCGTCCTGTCACCGCCGTTGCTGCTCGTCATCGGCCTGGTGGCGCTCGCCGTGATCGTCAATGGCCACCGGCTCGGCCTGGACCTCGCGGGAGGAAGGCTGCTGCCTGTCGGCGACCTCGGCCAGACCTGGTCGGAATACCTGGCCGCGTGGCACGGCGTGTCCGGCGGAACGGCGGCCCCCGCGCCTGCCGCGCTCGCGGTACTCGGGGTGCTGGGCGTGGCGTTCACGCCGATCGGCGGCCCGGCCGCCGTGGTGGCCCTGCTGCTGCTCGCCGATCTGCCGCTCGCCGGGCTCACCGCCTACCTGGCCAGCCGTAGGGCACCGGTCCGCCGGTGGGTCCGCGCGCTGCTGGCTCTCACCTACGCTCTACTGCCACCGGCGACGGCCGCCGTCGCCCAGGGCAGGCTCGACGTCGTTGTCGTGCATGTGTTGCTGCCATTGGTGGTCTCTGGCATCGCCACTCTGCTGGTGCGCGGTCGCACGGGCGTGCGCGGGCAGTCTTGGCTGTCGACCGCGGCGGCCACCGCGTTCGGTTTGGCGGTGATCGGCGCGTTCAACCCGCTTGTCCACCTCCTGCTGGTGCTGACGGCGTTCGCGGGCTTTGTCCTGGTACCCGGCGGCGGCCGACGCGGCGTCGCACTGTTCCTGTTGGTCCTCATGCCGTTGGGGTTGCTGCTGCCGTGGCCCGCGGTGGTGGTCCAGCATCCCGAGATCGTCCTGCACGGCGTCGGCGCCTCGATCCAGTCGAGTGCGGTGTCGCTGCTGGACCTGGTGAGCCTCAACGCGGGCGGGCCGGGGGCGTGGCCGCTCGTTGGCCTGACGGTGGTGCTGGCGGTCTTGGTCGGCGTGGTTCTTCGGCCGCACCGGGCAGCGTTGCCCGGGTTGGGATTCGCCCTGCTGGGCGTCCTCGCTGTGGTGTTGGTGCGGGTGATGAGCGTGACGCCGCTCGGTGGGACCTCGCCGGAGCCGGGGTGGGCAGGCGCACCGCTGCTGGTGGTCGGGTGGGGACTCGTGTGGGCGTTGTTGGGCCTGTGCCGGACAGGTGTTTCCTTGGGATTGGCGAGAATTCGGGTGTGCGCGGGGTTGGCGGTCGCCGCGCTTGTCGCATTGGCCGCGGGCGCGGTTTTCCCCGCCCGATCGGGGCCATTGCGGGCTGACGGCGGGATGCGGCTCGCGTCGACCTTGGTGAACGAATTGGCTGTGACGCGACGGTCATTGTTGGTGTTGCCGTTCGGTGATCAACCAGCCCGTCAGGTACTGGGACGGGTGCCGCGGTTCGCCGACGACGATCTCGTCGCCGTATCCTCCGCGCGGTTGCCCTCCCTGGCGCGTGGATTGGCATCCGACGATCCACGGGCGGCGGTCGCGGACGCCGCGGCCGCGGGGGTGCTGTTCATCGTGATGCCGACGCCATCGGCCGGGGAGCGCTTTCAGGCGTCGGCGGGCGAGCTGGTGGCCGCCGCGCCCGCCACCTCGGATGGCAGGCCGGTGTTCCGAATACAGCTTCGCGCGGGATCGGCGACGTTGCTGTCGCCTGAGCTGGCCCGCTCGGCGCTCGGCGGAGGATCTCCACCAGCATCCCTCGACGGCGGGGGAGTCGTGCCTGTCGAAGCCGGGCCACCGTCGGTCGCCGTGCGAGTCTCGGACGGGCCGCAGGGGCGACTGTTGGTGGTCGCAGTGGCGGAGGAGCCGGGGTGGTCGGCGTCGGTCGATGGGCGCCAGGTCGCGGTGGTGCGGGCGTGGGGGCGGTTCGTGGCGGTGTCGGTGCCTACTCGCGCGGCGGACGTGCGCGTCGAACAACCGACGGCGATGCGTGGTGCGTTGTTGCTCGTTCAGGGCGCGGTGGTGTTGTTCTGTCTGTTGACATCAATCCCCGGCCGACGCGAAGAGCCGTGATCCGGCGCGAAGGTTCGGTTAGTGGCCACCGCACTAGTTGTCGCCGTCGATGACACCCGGGTCCAAACCCAGGTAGTTGGCGATTTGCTCCACCAACACGTCATGCACCAGATCGGCCAGATCCGCACTGTCCTTCGCGCGAGCTTCCAGCGGCCGCCGGTACAGCACGATCCGCGCCCGCGTCGGCTGACCGCGCCGATCCACCCCGGCGGGCACGAGGCGAGCCAGCGGGACACCGCTGTCCGCCAGGATGCCCTCGGGTGCGGTCTCGTCCGGGGCCGGAACCTCCGGCACGTCGTCGACCGCGACATCGAGTTTCGTCAACTCGGTACGCCACCGCGCCTCGACCGGCTCCAGTGCGTCGAGCACGAGCGCGTCGAACTTCTCCGCGCGGGTGCTGGCCACGGGCAGGGTCGACGGATACAGGGGCCCGCGCAGGCCACGACCGTGTCGGTCGCGGTTTCGATTATCGCGCCGCCGGGAACTGCGAGCCGTCACCACGCAGTGCAGGGTACGCGTGTCCAGAGCGGCGGCCTGTGGGGCGTGTCGCGGGTGCACATGCGCTACCGGAGTCGCGAAACCCGCTATCGTCACCATTCGTGCGGAGCGTGAGACGGTGTTCGCGGACCGGGTGTCTCAACCCGGCCGTCGCCACGCTGACATACGCCTACGCGGACTCGACCGCCGTTGTCGGGCCGCTGGCCACCTACTCCGAACCCCACAGTTACGACCTGTGTGAGGAACACGCCCTGCGGCTCACCGTCCCACGGGGGTGGGAGGTCGTGCGGCACGACGGGGAGTTCGCCCTGCCGGAGCCGTCGGTGGACGATCTCACCGCGCTCGCCGAGGCCGTGCGCGAGGCCGGACGGGTGGACCGGCCGGTCGCGCAGCCGGAATCGGCGCCGGCGAACGGTCGCCGCGGGCACCTTCGGGTGCTTCCCGACCCGGTGAACGACTGAGCCGTCCCGCCTCGGACGCCCGCGGGCATCCCGCACCCAGTACGCCGAATGGGGCCCACGCCCTCGCCGGTAGGCTTCCGGGCGAGGAATCGCAGGTGGCATCCCGTGGCCGCCGACCCGACCCCTGGGAGATTAAGTGCGCGACCTGTCCGGCGTCTTCAAGGCCTATGACATCCGTGGTGTCGTCGGCGACCAGATCGATGCCGACCTCGTTCGCGCGACCGGTGCGGGGTTCGCCCGTCTGGTCGGCGGGCCCACCGTCGTCATCGGCTACGACATGCGGGATTCCTCGCCAGGACTGGCCGACGCGTTCGCCGAAGGGGTCAACGGCGAGGGCGTCGATGTGATCAACATCGGGTTGGCCAGCACCGACATGCTCTACTACGCCTCCGGCATCCTCGACGTCCCGGGCGCGATGTTCACGGCCAGCCACAACCCGGCCAAGTACAACGGCATCAAGCTCTGCCGCGCGGGTGCCGCTCCGGTCGGGCAGGACACCGGTCTCGCCGACATCCGCGAGGACGTCGAGCGGGGCGTGCCGGGTTCGGGAAAGCACGGCACGGTCGAGAAGCGTGACCTGCTCGCCGACTACGCCGCCTACCTGCGGTCCCTGGTCGATCTCGCGGGCCAGCGCAGGCTCAAGATCGTGGTCGACGCCGGCAACGGCATGGGCGGGCACACCGTG
Source organism: Actinomycetota bacterium (assembly GCA_030857905.1). Lineage (GTDB taxonomy): Bacteria > Actinomycetota > Actinomycetes > Mycobacteriales > Pseudonocardiaceae > Actinokineospora. Next base: position 10,350 of record JALZNB010000282.1, on the reverse strand, counting down.
CCCAGCGTGTTCGCCGACCTGCCCCTCGACGTCGTCCCGATGTACTTCGAGCTCGACGGCAGCTTCCCCAACCACGAGGCGAACCCGCTGGACCCGAAGAACATCGTCGACCTGCAGGCCAAGGTCCGCGAGGTCGGCGCGGACGCGGGCATCGCCTTCGACGGCGACGCCGACCGCTGCTTCATCGTGGACGAGAACGGCGACGCCGTCTCCCCGAGCGCGATCACCGCGCTGGTCGCGGTGCGTGAGCTGGCCAAGGACCCCGGCGGCACGGTGATCCACAACCTGATCACATCGCACGCGGTCCCCGAGATCGTCATCGAGCACGGCGGCAAGCCGGTGCGCACCCGGGTCGGCCACTCGTTCATCAAGGCCGAGATGGCCAAGTCCGGCGCGATCTTCGGCGGCGAGCACTCCGCGCACTACTACTTCCGCGACTTCTGGAACGCCGACACCGGCATGCTCGCGGCGATGCACGTGCTGGCCGCGCTCGGTGAGCAGGACGGTCCGCTGTCCGAACTGACCCGCGAGTACAACCGGTTCGCGGCGTCGGGCGAGATCAACTCCACTGTGGATGACCAGGCGGGCCGCCTGGCCGCGATCAAGGCCGAGTACGGCGCCCGCGACGGCGTCGAACTCGACGAACTCGACGGCCTCACCGTCCAGCTCCCCGACGGCGCGTGGTTCAACCTGCGCGCCTCGAACACCGAACCGCTGCTGCGCCTGAACGTCGAGGCGGCCGACGACGACGCCGTCGCCGCCCTGCGCGACGAGGTGCTGGCGATCGTCCGCGCCTGAGCAGCGGCCCTGATCGAACCCAGGGCGGGCACGACCCCGCACTGGGACACTGGACAACGAGGAGGACCACCATGGCAGTCGAGCTGGACCCGCAGTTGTTGGACATCCTCGCGTGTCCGTCGGACGACCACGCGCCGCTCACCGCGGGCACCCCGGCCGATCCCGACGCCGACGCGCTGACCTGCACCGAGTGCGGTCGGGTGTTCCGGGTCGACGGCGGCATCCCGGTGCTGTTGCTCGACGAGGCGATCGAGCCAGGCGAGCACCCGGCGGACAAGTGACCTCTCTCCCTGACGACAGCCTGCTGGACGACATCGCCCGGCTGATCGACGCCGACCGGGACGGTCTGCTGCGCTCCGCCGCGCTGGCGGGCGCGCAGGTGCGCGCCACCACCGACGCGGCGGCCGAGGCGGGCTTGGACCGGCTGTCCGGTCTCCGCCCGAGGGCGATCGTCCTGGTCACCCGACCAGGGCTCGGGCCGTCGGTGTCGCACCTGATCGCGGCCCTGTTGCAGCCGTCGTGCGCGGTGCCCCTGGTGGTTTGCGACCAGGTGCCGAACTGGGTCGGCCCACTCGACGTCGTCCTCGCGCACACCGACGACCCCGGCGACGTGGTGCTCGCCGAGTCGATCCACCGCGCGTCCCGCTTCGGCGCGAACGTGGTGCTCACCGCGCCCGAGGAAGGTCCGGTCGCGGCCGCCGCGGCCGGTCAGGCCATGCTGATCGCGCCGAGGCTGGTGGTCCCGCCCGGATTCGGGTTCGCCACCGCGGTCACCTCCGGGCTGCTCGCACTGCGCGCGCTCGGCCTGTTCTCCGTCGACGCCGCCGCGCTCGCCGACGAGCTGGACAAGGAGGCCGAGCGCGACCACATGCAGCACGAGTCATTCGTCAACCCGGCCAAGGCGCTGGCGTTGCGCCTGGCCGAGCACACCCCGCTGCTGTGGGGGCTCGACCACGTCGCCACCGCGGTCGGCCGTTACGCGGCCCAGGTCCTGGCCACCCACACCGACCTGGTGTGCGACGTCGCCGGGTACCAACAGGCGATGAGCCGGACCGCGCTGCACCGGGCCGCCGTGCGTGCCACCTCGGGTGGGGACATCTTCGCCGACCCGGACGACTTCGACGGGCCTGCCGCATCACCGCCTCGGGTGCTTCTCCTGGCCGTGCGTTCGATGCCGGGCGACGCGTCACGGCTGCTCGCGGCCGAGACCCTGCCGGGCGCCGACCTGATCGCCCCCGCCGAGGAGATCAGTGCCGACGACGCGACCTGCGCCGCGGTACTGGCGCTGCGGTTCGAACTCGCGGCGCTCTACCTGGGACTGGCCGCGGGCACGACGGGCGGCACTGGACGGTACGCACCGGCGACGGCCTGACACCCCGGCGCCGAGGCGCCGGGGTGCTGGACAGAGGAGTGAGTGGTTCAGTGCAGTTGTTGCGCAACGCGGTGCGGCCCTACTCGTGGGGGTCGCGCACGACCATCGCCCAATTGCTCGGCAATCCAGTGCCCGCACCACATCCCGAGGCGGAACTGTGGATGGGCGCGCACCCGGGCGACCCGTCGTTCGTCCTGGGGGCGGGTGCCGAGCAGTCGTTGTTGGACCGGATCGACGCCGACCCGGAAGCCGAACTCGGCGCGGCCGCCGCCGCCCGCTGGGGCAACCGGTTGCCGTTCCTGCTCAAGATCCTCGCCGCCGACGAGCCGCTGAGCATGCAGGCACATCCCTCTGCCCAACAGGCCGCCGAGGGCTATGCCCGTGAGGAGGCGGCGGGCATCGCCAGGGACGCGCCGAACCGGAACTACCCGGATCCGACGCCGAAGCCCGAACTCGTCTGCGCGCTCACCGAGTTCCACGCCCTCGCGGGCTTCCGCGACCCGCGCGACACCCTCGAACTGCTCGACGCCGTCCGCACGCCCGGCCTCGAAGCCCACATCGACCTGCTCGCGGGTCAGCCCAGTTCCGACGGTCTGCGCGCGTTGTTCACGACGTGGATCACGCTGCCGCAGACCGCGTTGGAACGCCTGCTGCCCGACCTGTTCGACGCGTGCGTCGTCCACGTCAAGGACCACGGCCCGTTCGCCGCCGAGTGCCGCACCGTTCTCGACCTCGGCGAGCGCTACCCCGGTGACGCGGGTGTGCTGGCCGCGTTGCTGCTCAACCGGATCGTCCTCGCCCCCGGTGAGGCGATCTACCTGCCCGCGGGCAACCTGCACGCCTACCTGCACGGCTCCGCCATCGAGATCCTCGCCAACTCCGACAACATCCTGCGCGGCGGCCTCACCCCGAAGCACGTCGACGTCCCGGAACTCCTGCGCGTCCTCGATTTCGGCCACGGCGAGATGCCGGTGACCACGGGCGAGCTGATCGGCAACATCAGCACCTACCCCACCGACGCCGCCGAGTTCGAACTGTCCCGTGTCGAGTGGTCGTCCCAAGACCGCGCCGACGTGGCGTTGCCCGCGGCGCGACCGCAGATCCTGGTCTGCACGGCGGGCGCGGTCGTCGTGCGCAGCGCGGGCACTTCCCTTACGGTCGCCCGTGGACACTCGCTGTGGGTCCCGGCGACCGACCCGGATCTGAGCGCGCGTCCGATGGGAACGGAACCCGCGCAGCTCTTCCTGGCCACCGTGGGTGCCGAGTCGCCCGCGCACGACACGCTCTAGGCTCCATCCCGACATACCGGACCAGTGCGGTGACCACCGCGCTCGATCCGCGTCAGTGATCACCGCACTACACAAGGAGCGACCGTGTCCGCAGGGGGAAGCACCAAGGCGATTCTGGCCGCGCTGTTCGCGAACGCGGGTATCGCCGTAGCGAAGTTCATCGGCTTCCTGATCACCGGATCGTCGTCGATGCTCGCGGAATCCGTGCACTCGGTGGCGGACACGTCCAACCAGGGCCTGCTGCTGCTCGGCCAGAAAACGGCACAGCGCTCGGCGACGAAGAGCCACCCGTTCGGCTACGGCCGCGACCGGTACTTCTACTCGTTCGTCGTGGCGTTGATCCTGTTCACCCTCGGGTCGGCGTTCGCGCTCTACGAAGGCATCCACAAGGTGGGCCACCCGGAGCCGCTGTCGTCGGCGATCGTCGCGGTGATCATCCTGGTGGTGGCGATCGGCCTGGAGTGCTACTCGTTCTACACCGCCATCGTCGAATCCAAGAAGGTCAAGGGCGACGCGACCTGGTGGGGATTCATCCGGCAGTCGAAGACCCCGGAACTGCCGGTGGTGCTGCTCGAAGACGCGGGCGCGCTATTCGGCCTGATCCTCGCCCTGGCGGGCGTCAGCCTCACCGTGATCACCGGCGACCCCGTCTGGGACGGCATCGGCACGATCTGCATCGGCGTCCTGCTGGGTGTCATCGCGATCATCCTGATCATCGAGATGAAGTCGCTGCTGATCGGCGAGGGCTCGTCGGCACCGGAACTGGCCCGCATCGAAGACGAACTGGCCACCGGCAAGGTCGTGCGGATCATCCACATCCGCACCCAGTACATCGGACCGGACGAACTGCTGATCGCGGCGAAGATTGAGATGCGTCCGGGAATGGTCCTCGAAGAGGTCGCCGCCGCAATCGACGACGCCGAAGCCCGAATTCGCGCGGCGGTCCCTGCGGCCCGGTTGATCTACCTGGAGCCTGATCTCTACCGCACGAACCAGAGCGGGCACCACTAGTATTTCGCTTTCGTCGGTGGTCTATGGCGGCTGATGTGCAGGATGGAGTCGGTCGTTCTTGGTGCTGATGGGGGCGTGAGTCGAACGCAATGAATGTCGTGGTCACCGCACAGAACTTGTCCGGTAGATGCTGTGCGTGAGAGTCGTGCTCGAGAGAGGCTTGCCGGGTGTGGCCATATCGTTCTCATACTAGTGATGCATCCGCGCAGTCAGGGACTGATTCGGTGCGGCCATCGCGTACAGGTTCTACTGGATGGTTGATTCTAAGGGTGAGTGGTCGTAGGTAGTTGGTGATCGTCTAATTGGTGTTTCGATTTATCGTCGTGCCAGATTGTGGCGGGCAGGGCGAGGGTGCGTTGCAGGATGAGGGTCATGACGCTGGTGGGATGTGGCCTCCGTGTCGTTCCAGGCCCGATCGGCCTTCGAGGGATTTTGTTGGTTGATTCGATGGTTTGGCGCAGTGGCGTGAACAGCCCGGCGCCGGGATGTTCAGGTTCGCCTTTGTGTGCTGGGTGCAGTAGGTGCAGACCTTCCTCGGCGAGAACGGTTGCGAGCTCGGCGCCGAAGTAACCCTTGTCGCCGATCAGGGTCTGGCCTGGGCGTTGGCCTGCAAGTGTGGGTCTGCGATCCCGAGCAGGGCTGCATCGCCGCCAACGTCACCAACTCCGCATCGGTGGGCATGGGTGCGATACCCACCCGAGGCCGCCACGATGCCAGATTCGGCACTTCCTTCAGTAGATCACCGGTCTTCACATCGAGTGCGGTCGCGAGGTGTCCAGATCGTTCGTCACGCAATGATCACGGGCATCTTCGTCCTCATCTCCAGCCCCATAACCCTTGGAATCAACCGTCAGAGAGGCATAGGTGCCACGTTCGCTGGTGTGTCGTCACTAGAGGCCGACACACCAGGTTCGCAGGGTGAGAAGGGCTTCGTTGGGCACGCCGTTCGCTGTCGTGTCGGAAACTTGGCAGGTCAACGATCTCTGACATGTCGGTAGATCTCTTGTCAGCCCCTGGCTGTCGTCGGTCGTGATCTTGGTCAGACTAGATGTCGCGCCTAAACGTGATACACGATTGGTGATTCACTCGATTGCGTATTTCGTGCATCTCTTTCTGTTTGTAGACTGGGATGTGTGGAGAGCGGTAAATCTTGGGGATGTCAAGGTCTTTGAGTTATATATTTCCGAGATCTTTGATGTGAATTTAATTTAATTCCATTAATTTTCGCATGCGGTAACCGCAGCTTTGAACCGTGGAGGGTACCGGAAGATGCTCAGTATAGGATTGGTTCAGCAGAGCGCATGGGATCTTCCTGTCGACTCGATGCCGTTGGCGGCGGGCTACCTCAAGGCGGTGCTTGCGGCGGACCCGGATATTGGTGCCGAAGTGGATGTTCGAATCTACAACTTGCGCGGCGGGTCGTCCATCGCGCAGATGGCAAGCACGATTTTCGCTGAGTCGGTACCGGATGTTCTTGCCTTCTCGGTGCTCGGCTGGAATTATCGGAATTTCAACTGTATAGCTGAATTGCATAAACAGCTCAAACCGGAAGGAGTTACGGTTTTTGGGGGCAATCATGTCAGTCATCAGGCGTCGAAAGTATTTCGGGAATGCCCGCCCGTTGACATCGTTGTCAATGGTGAAGGTGAATTGGTGTTTCGCGACTTAATCGCCGCATTCCTGGCCGATCGTAAGTTGCCCACGTTGTCGGAGATCGCCGGACTGTCGTTCCGCTTGCCCGATGGCTCATATGCGACCACCCCGGATCGCGATCGGATTGACAATCTGGATATCTTGCCCTCACCCTTCCTTACCGGAGCAATCCCGCTTTTGGACTCCAATGGCCACTTCCCTTACGAATTTGCACTGTTGGAGACGAACCGTGGGTGTCCGTACAAGTGCTCATTCTGTTACTGGGGCGGCGCCACCGGACAGCGTGTCCGGGGGTTCTCCCGCGAGCGGCTTGCCGCTGAGCTCGAGTACTTCGGGTTTCACAAGGTTCCCACGGTTTTTCTCTGCGACGCCAATTTTGGAATGCTGCAAGCTGATGAGGAGTTCACAGAAGACCTTCTCGCGGTGAACGAGAAACACGGCTTTCCCGCCGCTCTGGAAGCCAACTGGGCAAAGAACAAGTCCGAGCGCTTCCACCGGATCGTCAGGACGCTGAAAGCGCGAGGGTTCAAGAGTTCGTTCACCTTGGCCCTGCAGACCCTCTCAGACCAGGCACTGACCGACATGCGCCGTCGCAACATGAAGCTGAACCAGTGGGAGGAACTTGCCGACTGGTTGGCGAAAGAGGATATGGACGCCTTCGTCGAGCTTATCTGGGGTGCGCCTGGCGAGACCACGGAGTCCTTCTTCGACGGCTATGACAAGATCGCCGAGAAAGTACCCCGCATTGCCGTTTATCCGCTGCTGCTGCTCCCGAACACTGATTACAGTGAGCAACGCGAGCTGCACGGTTTCATTACGGTGCGCGGGCAGGTAGATGATTTTGAGTACGTGCTCGCCAACCGCACGTCCACCTTGCCGGAAAACCTTCGTATGCAGCGATTTATGTACCTTGCGCGAATTCTTGGCGAGAACCAGTATTTCAAACGTCTTTGGTATATTGCGCGCATAGTCGGTGGTATGAGTCAATCTGAGGTGATTCTCAGTTTGCTGGCCTGGATCGATGAATCTACACACCCCTCGGTGGTTGCGTTTCGTGAATCTTTTCCGGTCATCGCCGAGTCACCTGCTGTCGCCGCCGGTCATCGAATGCTTTATAGCGATGTTGAGCTTGACCCCGAAATTGAACGTTGGTGGACAGACGAGATCGCATCTCGATTCCCTCAGGAATGGCAAGCCTTGGCACCTCAAATCTACCGTTTCGAGCGGTGGAGCCGTCCGGTTTACCAGCCACCTAGAACGTCTTTGGTTGATGGTTGGCAAGTGGAGGACGGTCATTATGTAAGCGAGGTTGTCCACTTTTCGTATTCGATAGTGGAAATATTGGAGGATCTTGCGAGTGGAAATTTGACGACGGCTCCGAAAAGGAATCCGGTTGCCTACGAGTTCCGCGGTGCGTGTGGATTCTACCAACACCTGGACAATCATGAGACCGGCGCACACTATTTCACCCGAGCTATTCGGGTGGAGATCGAAAATGCGCCGCAGACGTCGAAGGCCTCGTGACCGCTGCCGCGCAGTTCGACCCGAATCTTTTGAAGATCACCTTGCGCAGTCGCGGAAGAGGTTGACCAGATGGAAACCTATTTCGCCGGAATGCTGGTCGGCCTCGCCATGATCATACCGATCGGGCCGCAGAATATTTTCCTGATCAACCAGGGTTTCGCGGTCGGGATGCCCAGGGCGCTGGTCGCTGTGACTGCGGCGGGGGTCTGTGACACGATCTTGATCTCTCTGGGTGGTGCGGGCACCGCAGCGGCGATGAACTCGGTGCCGTGGCTCAAGAAGTTCCTGTTGCTCGGTGGCGCGCTGTTCCTGACCTACCTCGCCGCCCAGTCGTTTCGGACCGAGGTCGTGAAGCTTGAGAACCAGGGCAATGGCGGTATACGGTGGACCAAAGTCATCGCCCAATGCGCCTCGGTGTCGGTCCTCAACCCGCACGCAGTCCTTGATGTCGTTGGCGTGTTGGGCGTGGCAATCGCCTCCCAGTCACCCGAGCATCGGTCCGTTTTCGCGGCGGGCACGGTGAGCGCATCCTGGGTCTGGTTCCTCGTCCTCGCCCTGAGTGCCAGCCTGCTTCGGCGTTGGTTGACTCCGAGACTGCGTCAGAAGATCGCGTGGGTATCAGGGGCGGTGATGCTCGTGTTCGCAGTGGGTTTTGTCGTCGAAGCCGCGCGCGGCTGATTGGTAGGGCTTGGTCAGGTCGGCGACCGCCGGATTGCAGGGTTCGTGATCGTTGTCCTGGGTTGAAGTGAGGCAGCTCACTCAGTCCGTGTAGGGGGTCATTGGCGCACCCACCGTGGTCGTGAACACGGCCGTTGGTCGGGTCTCTTCCGGAAGCTGCTGCCCGCAGTCGGATCGCCGGGCCGCGGGTCGCAGACCATGAGGATCCGATTTGTCGTTCCCCATGGTCGGACGACAACCCCGAAATTGGTCTCGGGCCGAACTTGGGCAGGGACTCTCCGGTGGCGTTAGCCTCGCCAGGCCCCTGCTACACCCAAGGGACCAATGGAGGCGAGCGTGCCAGGTCAAGGTTTGTGGCGTACGAAGTCGGTCGAGCAGTCGATCGCCGATACCGATGATCCCGACACTAAGCTCCGCCGCAGCCTGACCACCTGGGATTTGATCGTCTTCGGCGTCGCCGTGGTCATCGGGGCGGGGATTTTCACGTTGACCGCGCGGACGGCTGGGGATCTGACCGGGCCGTCGGTGTCGGTGGCGTTCGTCATCGCCGCCGTGGCCTGTGCGTTGGCCGCGTTGTGTTACGCGGAGTTCGCTTCGACCGTGCCGGTCGCCGGGAGTGCGTATACGTTCTCTTATGCCACGTTCGGTGAGTTCGTCGCGTGGATCATCGGGTGGGACCTGATTCTGGAGTTCGCTGTCGCCGCCGCCGCGGTGGCGAAGGGCTGGTCGCTCTACCTCAACATCGTTCTGGGGTACATCTTCGGTTTCGACTCGACCGCGCAGACCATCACCAGTGTGAAGCTCTTCGGTTTCACGATGGACTGGGGCGCCCTGCTGTTGGTCATCGCCCTGATCAGTCTGCTGATCATGGGTACGAAGATCTCCGCGCGGGCCAGCATGGTGATCACCGGCATCAAGGTCGCCGTGGTGCTGTTCGTGATCCTGGTCGGTGTCTTCTTCATCAAGGCCGCGAACTACAGCCCCTTCGTGCCGCCTGCTACCTCGGGCGCCGAGGCCAAGGGTGGTTCGGAACAGTCGCTCGTGTCGTACCTGCTCGGCCTCGACGGCAGCGCGTTCGGCGCGTTCGGCCTGCTCGCGGGCGCGTCGCTGGTGTTCTTCGCGTTCATCGGGTTCGACGTGGTCGCGACCACCGCCGAGGAGACCAAGAACCCGCAGAAGTCGGTGCCGCGCGGCATCTTCGGCTCGCTGTCCATCGTGACCGTGCTGTACGTCGCCGTCGCACTGGTCATCGTCGGCATGGTGTCCTACACCGAACTCGCCACCACGGTGAAGCCGGACGGCACCGAGGACCGCAAGACGATCGCCACCGCGTTCGCGCTCAACGACATGGACTGGGCCGCGCAGATCATCTCCATCGGCGCGCTCGCCGGTCTGACCACCGTGGTCATGGTCATGATCCTCGGTCAGATCCGGGTCGGGTACGCCATGGCCCGGGACGGTCTGCTGCCGCGCTCCCTGGCCAAGACCAGCGCCAAGGGCATCCCGGTCCGCGCCACCCTGGTCGTCGGTGTCCTCGTCGCCATCGGCGCCACCTTCTTCGAGGCGGACCGCCTTGAGGAGATGGTCAACGTCGGCACGCTGTTCGCGTTCATCCTGGTCTCGGCGGGCGTGATGGTGCTGCGCAAGACCCGACCCGACCTGCCGCGAGCGTTCAGGGCCCCGCTGGTGCCGCTGGTGCCCATCCTGGCGATCATCGCCTGCGTGTGGCTGATGGTGAACCTGAGCGTGCTCACCTGGGTCCGGTTCCTGATCTGGATGGCGCTCGGCGTCGTGGTGTACTTCGTCTACAGCCGTCGCAACTCGGTGCTCGGCAAGCGCCAGGCAGAGGAGGGCAAGACGGTGCCCACGGTCGAGACCAAGAAGTAGGATCGCCGCCTGTGCCCATTCTCTGTCTGGACGTCGGCTCGACGTGGACCAAGGCCGCACTCGTGTCCACGGCCGGGGAGTTGTTGGGCACGGCACAGCACGAGACGACCCCGCCCGAGGTGTTGCGCGGGATAGCCG
>JALZNB010000274.1 GCA_030857905.1 Actinomycetota bacterium | reverse complement strand
GGCACGACCTCCACCGGCATGGACTCGCCGGTGATGGCGGAGGCGTCGACCCAGGACGCGCCCTGGATGACCTCGCCGTCGGTGGGCAGCCGCGCTCCCGGCCGGACCAGGACGATGTCGTCGATCGCCAGTTCCTCGACCGGCAGCGTCTCGACGGACCCGTCGGCGGTGAACCGCTCGGCCCGACGCGGTGTGAGGTCCATCAGTTTCTGGATGGACTTTCGGGCCCGGTCGGCGACGTAGCTCTCCAGGACCATGCCGAGCGAGAAGATCACGACGACGCAGGCGGCCTCGACCCACTTGCCCAGCGGAATCGCCCCGGCCACCGCGACGACCAGCAGCACGTTGATCGAGAACCGCTTGTTGCGCAAGATGGTCCAGGCGTTGCGCGCGGGGTAGATGATGCCGAACGCGATGGAGATCGCCGCGAGCACGATGGTGAGGGTGGACTCCGGTGCCCGTCGGTCCATGACATCGGCGCCGACCATGAACAGCGCCGCGAGGCCCAGCAGTATCATCTCCGGGCGAAGCCACCAGCGCGACTTCTTCGGGGGCGCCTCGTCGGTCGAGCTCGCCTGCTGCTCGGGTTCGAGGGTCAAGCCGGACGCGGCCGCGGTCTTGAGCAGCACGGCCTCGTTGAGGCCTGCCGGAGCCTGGATGGCGAGTACGCCGGACGCGGAGAGCATCCGCACCTCGCGCACGCCCTCGACGCGCCGCAACGGCGTGAGATCGCTGGCGCACTCGACGCAGCCAGAGATCACCCGGTACCGCCACGTCTCGAGGTCGGCCTCACGTGGCTCCGCTGCCCCCTCGACCAGAGGTGGATTGGTCACTGCAGGTCACCCGCCTGTTCGAATAGGAAAGACACCTAGCGGAACAGACGTTAAAGCTTGGAGTGCACTCCAAGGTCAAGCCCTGGCTCCGTCGCTTGACTTGAAGCCGGGTTCAACAGTGAAACTACCCGCAACCGGCCATCTGTGAAGCAGGAGTACGCGATGCGCGCCATCGCGGACTCCCGCGTCGATGTGATGGCCGGGGCGTGCACCGACGCCCACTGATCGAGAACCGCGTCACCGCGGGTGCGGCGAACGATCCGTGACCGGCGGGCCGCGCCTCCCGCGTACCCAGAAGACCCGAGGGGACACCGTGACCACCACCGACCCCATGCCGTCGATCGTCGCCGAGCTGGCCAGCGCGGAAGTCAAGATCCGCCTTGTCGGCGACGGCGAGATCGAGGTCAGCGCCCCGCGCGGCAGACTGTCGGCGGCCCTGCGCGACCGTATCGTCGCGCACAAGCCCGACATCATCCGATGGTTGGAGGGTGCCGCCTCGGCCGGACACCGACTTCCCCGCGTCGTGCCGGACCCCTCGGCCGCCGATGAGCCCTTTCCGTTGTCGGATCTGCAAACCTCGTTCCTGGTGGGTTCGTCCGAGGGGCTCGAGTATCACGTCCGCCCCCATCAGTACATGGAGTTCGACGTCCCGGACCTCGACGTGGACCGGTTCACCGACGCGGTGAACCGGAATCTGACCCGACAGCGGAACAATCTCGTCGTGGTGACCGAGGACATGTCGTTGCGCCGGGTCGCCGACGTCGGCCCGATGCGACCAACGGTCCACGATTTCCGCGGCCTACCCGAGGAAGACACCGAACGCGCGCTCCTGCGCATCCGCGAAGGCGTGCGGCGCAGGCAGCTCCCGCTGGACCGGTGGCCGTGGTTCGACATCCAGATCAGCCTGCACGGCACGCGGGACGCGCGGATCCACTACAACAACAACAACTTCTTCAGCGACGGCATCGGCACGAGCCGATTCCTGGAGAGCGTCTTCGGTCTCTACCGCGAGCCGGATCGCGAACTCTCCGACCTGGAGATCAGCTTCCGCGACTGCGTGCTCGCCCTCAACGAGATCGAGCGTTCGCCCTTGGGGGTCGAGTCCGAGAAGTACTGGCGCGACCGCATCCCCGAGTGGCCGGACGCGCCCGCGGTGCCGCTGGCGACCGGAGCGCAGACCCAGGGCCGCTCGGAGCTGAGCAGGCGGGAGTTGGTGCTGGAAGCCGAGCAGTGGTCGGCGCTCAAGGGTCAGGCCCGCGGCAGAGGGCTGACCGACAGCAACGTCATGTATGCCGCTTTCGCCCAGGTCGCGGCGATGTGGAGTGGGTCGCGGCACTTCCTGCTCAACAACATGGTGACTCACCGGCTGCCGCTGCATCCGCAGATCGGTGAGGTGATGGGGAATTTCGCCTCGCTGTACCCACTGGAGGTGGACTGGCGCGAGGACGAGACCTTCGAGACACGCGCCCGCAAGCTCGGGGCCCAGGTGCTGGCGGACATGCGGCAGGTGCACTGGAGCGGTGTGAAGGTGTTGCAGGCACTCAACCAGCACCGCCGCACGCCAGGGCGTGCGGCGTGCCCGTTCGTCATCAGCAGCGGTTTGTTCATGGGCAAGTTCGACAAGCCGACGTACTCCACGCTGGAGACACCGCAGGTCCTGCTGGACTGCCAGTTCTGGGAGCAGGAGGACGGCACGGTCTGGATCGCCTGGGACGTCATCGAATCGATGTTCCCCGCCGGAGTGATCGACGCGATGCACGCCGCGTTCCATCACCTGGTCCTCGGGCTTGCCCAGGATGACGCCATGTGGCAACAGACCGCGTTCGACCTGGTTTCCCCGCATCAGCTCACCGCCCGCGACGAGCTGAATCAGCGCCCGCACCAGGTACCCGATGGGCTGCTGCACGACGCCTTGGTCCTACGGGCGGCCGATTCCCCGGACCGCGTCGCCGTGCGGACCGCGCACGACGTGCTGACCTATCGGGATCTCAAGGCGCACAGCGACAACGTGACTGGATCGCTGGTGAACGCCGGGATGCGCGCGGGAGCACTGGTGCCGGTCGTGCTGGCGAAGGGATGGCGACAGTCGGCGGCGGTACTGGGTGTGCTCGCCGCGGGCGGGGCCTATGTGCCCGTCGACCCGGAGTGGCCCAGTGAGCGGATCGCGCATCTGCTGCGGGTCACCGAGGCCGAGCACGTGGTGACCGTCGATGCGTTGCGGGAACGGTTGAGTGGCTTGTCCGGCGCCGTGATTCACGTGGTGGAGGAGAAGCACGCGGGTGTGCCGGTGTCGACTCGGCAACCGCAGGATCTCGCTTATGTCATCTATACCTCGGGATCGACCGGGACCCCGAAGGGCGCCGCTCTCGATCACCGCGGGCCGCTGAACACCATCGTCGACATCAACGACCGGTTCGGCGTCGGCCACGACGACGTGATCTTCGGCATTTCGTCGCTGTCGTTCGACCTGTCGGTCTACGACGTTTTTGGTGCCGTCCACGCGGGTGCCACTCTGGTGCTGCCCGATCCGTCCGAACTGGACAATCCACAGGCATGGGTGTCCTCGATCCGGGAGACCGGGGTGACGGTGTGGAACTCGGTG
>JALZNB010000255.1 GCA_030857905.1 Actinomycetota bacterium | reverse complement strand
CGCCTGCGGGCAGGTTCGCCCACGCCGTCGCCCGCGTGCAGCTTCAGGAGGCAGGCCGATGACCGCAGTGGACGTGTTCCGGCCAGGCTTGCTCGGCCAAGGCTGCTGGCTGGAACTGGACAGCGGGGAACTGATCTCGATGCCCGTGTCCCGCTGGGGTGGGCCGTCGATCGCAGGCGACGCGCCACTGCTCGATCCCTGCGCCGGGCCGACACTGGACATCGGCTGCGGCCCCGGGCGATTGACCGCGGCACTGACGGAGCGCGGCGTCACGGCGCTCGGAGTCGACACGTCCCCGGTCGCGGTCGCTCTCACCCGTTCCCGTGGCGCGGTCGCACTCTGCCGCGACGTGTACGAGCCCCTCCCGGGGGAGGGCCGGTGGCGCCACGTGCTGCTGGCCGACGGCAACGTCGGCATCGGCGGCGACCCGACCCGACTGCTTCAGCGCGTGCGAGAACTGTTGTCACCACGGGGAACCGCCCTGATCGAAACCGACTGCCCCGGCCACGGCCTGCGTTCCACGCGGGCCAGGCTGAACCGGGAATCGGGCATGGGCCCCTGGTTCGACTGGGCGTGCCTGGGCGCGGAGGCGGTGCCGGAGGTGGCGGCGTCGGCGGGATTCACCGTGCGATGGATTACATCGCTGGGCGAACGCTGGTTCACCGAGTTGACGCCATCGTGATCACGTTCCGCTCGGCCGCGCATGATCCACGCGTCACCGCCCGGGTGGGACTCTGGCTCGGTGTGGCGTTCGGGATCTGTTTCGTCACCGGGCTGATCAGCCACGGAATCCAGCACCCACCCGTCTGGTTCTCCTGGCCGAGCAGGCCGGTCAACCTGTACCGCGTCACGCAGGGCCTGCACGTGCTCTCCGGTATCGCCGCGATTCCCTTGCTGCTGGCGAAACTGTGGAGTGCCTATTCGAAGCTGTTCGCGCGTCCGTTGGTGAGGTCGTTGCCACACGCGTTGGAGCGGTTGTCGATCCTGGTGCTGACCGGGGCGGCGTTCTTCGAGTTGGTCACCGGGCTGTTCAACGTGGCCCAGAACTACCTGTGGGGGTTCTACTTCCCGACAGCGCACTACGCGGTGGCATGGGTGGCGATCGGCTCGATCCTGGTGCACGTCGCGGTGAAGCTGCCGATCATCCGCCGTGCCCTGACCCGTGAGCCCGCCCCGGAACTCGACGTCCCGCACGACACAAGCGCGCGACCCGATGGCGAACTCTCCCAGAACGAGAACCCCGGGATCGCTCGGCCTGACGACGAGGGGACCGGGGCCGAGGTCGCGCGGGATGAAGCACACCAACCGGTCGGTGCCTTCGCGCGGATCACCAACGCCGCGCTCCCCAGCGGACCGACCGAATCCGATCTCAACTCCGTGGCCGCGGCGCAGTCGCGACGCCGGTTCCTCCGGACGACGTGGCTGGGATCGGCTGTGGCGGTCTTGGTCACCGCGGGCGCGACTGTGCCGTTCCTGCGTGATGTGTCCGTGCTGTCGTGGCGATCCGGGCGCCCACTCCCGGTCAACCGGACGGCGAGCGCCGCCGGGATCATGGTGCCGGAGGGCTGGCGACTCGAAGTCGTCACCGCGGCGGCGACCCGAACCTTCTCACTGGCCGACCTCAACGCGTTGCCACAGGCCACCGAAGACCTCCCCATCTCCTGTGTGGAGGGCTGGAGCGCGATGGCTCGCTGGACCGGCGTCCGAATGGTCGACCTACTGCGTGCGGTCGACGCCGCTCCGGGCTCCTCGGTGCGCGCGGTGTCGTTGGAGAAAGGAAGCATCTACAGCACCAGCATCCTGCCCGGGGAGCACACCACCGACCCGGCGACGCTGCTGGCACTCCAGGTCAACGGCGAGGTGCTGCCCGCCGACCACGGCTTCCCCTGCCGCATCATCGCCCCGAGTCGCCCCGGCGTACTGCAAACCAAATGGGTGACCCGTCTGGAGATCACATGAAGGTGACCCGCCTGCTGCTCGCCATCGCGGGCCTCGGTGCGATCGTCTGGGGCACGATCCTGGCCGTCGAGTTCGCTTCCGAATCCTTCCAGAACGCCTGGCAGGGGACGGCGTGGCTGGTGGCCGGGCCGTTGGTCCACGACGCGGTGGTGGCGCCGGTGGTCGGCATCGTCGGCTGGCTGATCGCCCGCCACCTGCCACCCGCCTGGCGAACCCCGGTCACCGTCGGCGCCGTCCTCAGCGCGATCCTGATTCTCCTGGCGATCCCCCTGCTGTGGCGCCCATTCGGCGTGACGCCGAACCCAGGACTCCATGACCGCAACTACTGGCTGGGCCTGCTCATCGCCCTGGCGGTTGTCTGGGTCGCGGCGATAGCCACCGGCCTGATTCGCCAGGCAAGAAGCAACGCTGCCACCGCCGAGCCGCGTTCGACGACATCGCGCCATGTGTAGGCGACCGGGTCGAAGCCGGGTAGTCGCCCACCTGCCCGGTCTCACGGGCCGGATTGACCTGTTGGTTCACGACCTTCCGGGATGGTCGCCGGGATTCGGCGGCGGTGGTGGAACTCGGAACGGGCAGCGCGGATGGAGTAGCTCTTGTCCGCGACCACCTCTGGGGCTGTCGGCGGTTGTGGTGGGGCGGACAAGAGCCGCACGCGGGCGGGCGAGGGAGTTCAGCCGACCCGCATGCGGCTCCTGCGTGAGCTCCGCGATGTGGGGAGCCCTGATCCGGTCCGGGGGCACGGACCGGATGTTGGTCTCGGCCGCCGTGCGGCCGAGCGTTGTGGGGTTATTCGATGTCTACCGGTTGGCCGCCGAGGGTGGCCTCGACGGTGCGTTCTCCGTCGCCGATGACGAGCGTGACGGCTTCGCCGGGGGCCTTGGAGCGGACGGCGGCCACCAGTGCGTCGGAAGAATCGATGCGGCGGTCGTCCATCTTGGTCACCACGTCGCCTTGGTTGAGCCCTGCCTTGGCACCCGCGCCACCGGGGACGACCTCGGCGATCAGCGCGCCGGTGCCGTTGTCGGAGTCTCGGACCTGGACACCCAACACGGTCTGGGTGGCCTTGCCGGTCTTCACGATCTCGTCGGCGGTGCGGCGGGCCTGGTCGATCGGGATCGCGAAGCCGATACCGACCGAGCCCGCGCTGCCGGTGCCGGACCGGGGGCTGTAGATCGCCGAGTTGATCCCGATGACCTGCCCCTGCATGTTCACCAGCGGCCCGCCGGAGTTACCCGGGTTGATGGCCGCGTCCGTCTGAACGGCGTCCAACACGGTGGCTTGGCTACCGTTCTCCCCGCCCGCCCTTGTGGGGCGTTGCAGGGCACTGACGATACCTGACGTGACCGTTCCAGATAGCTCGAAAGGTGAGCCGATCGCGACGACGCTCTGGCCGACCTTGAGGTCGTCGGACCGACCGAGTTCGGCGGTGGTCAGACCGCTCACCCCATCGGCCTTGACGACCGCGAGGTCCGACGAGGGATCGCGGCCGACGATCCTGGCCGGCGCCGTGCTTCCGTCGTGGAAGACGGCGGTGAGTTGGCCCCCGTCCACCGCCTCGGCGACAACGTGGTTGTTGGTCACGATCAGGCCGTCCGGGCTGATCACGAAGCCGGACCCCTCCGCACCGGAGGACTGTCCGCGCGCCTGCAACTGCACGACGCTGGGCAGCACCTTCGCCGCGACGGCCTCGACCGAACCCGCCGGAGCCGGGGTGGATGCCTGCTTGGCCGGTTTCGGCAGGTCGAGGACCGATGGGCCGGAGACCGCCTGCGAGCCCGCGGCGAAGTAGCCGCCCGCCGCCCCCGCGGCGCCGCCCACGAGCAGCGCGAGCACGGCCATCCCCGCGACGAACTTGCCGGAGCCGCCGCTCGACGAGTGGGTGCGTTGCGGCGGAATGTGTGGTGGCTGCGAATACGGGCCGGATACGGGTTGCCCCGCGTAACTCGGGTGGCCGCCGCTCGCGGTGCCGTACAGAACCTGCTCACCGGTGTTCGGCGATCCGCCTGGTCCCCATTGACCGCGCGGGTCGGATTGACCGCCGGGCGAGGTGTTGGTCAGTTCGGCGAACGACGGAGTGGGTGCCTCGTAGTGCGATGCGATGCCAGGATACCGCTGACCATCGGTCGAGGTCGACGGGGTGGCGACTGGTGATCCGGTGGGCGTCGAGTGGTCAAAGCCCGGCCCGCTGACTGATCTGTCCGGGTGTGGGTACGCGGAACCATCCGCGTCCCGGCCGGGCTGTCCCGCGCCTTCCGAGTTGTCCGGCCGCGCTGGGCCCGCGGCCGAATCCGCGAGGTTCGACTCCGGCTCGTCGCCGGTGCGGCCAGCGGGATCGGGCTCGCCGGGCAGGTTCACTACGCCTCCTATGGGGCTGGTGCGAGGGCGAGGCCGGATTGGGCTCGCGCGGGCTCGGTCCGTCCAGTGCGAGCCGGTTCGGACTCGCCAACCTGGTTACTCACTGTGTTCGGGTGCGGAAGTGCCGCCGAGCGGCCGCCCGCTGCCGGTCGAATCGTTTCCGTTGGCGGGGAAGAAGTTCGTGTGACGGACGCAACGTCGCCCGAGAAGGTCGATTTACCGTCCGTTACCGGGATGTCATCACAAGTTCGCCTGCCACGGTGAAACACGGACAGTCCGGTCCGCGAGGTGTCAACGCGATCACCAGGTGTCGGGTGGTCCGAGTAGTCGGCGCCCTGCTCGACCGGCGCTCGTCCGGGAGCGAGAGAGGGGGCGGTGAACTCACTGTCGAGAGTGGACTGAACATCGCAACGTCTCTGCGAATGTGTGCTGGTGAGGTGGCCAAGGCCCTGCACCTCGGCCACCTCATCACCAGCACGCCGAACGGTGGCGTCAGACTGCCCACCGTCCCGCGCTCCGCGGCGCGAGTGGTTGGAGCCCTGCACTCCGTCCACCCGGCCACCGGGTTCCGGTTCGGCGGGGCCCTGCTCCCCGCGTGAACCGTGGTCCATACTCCAGTGTTCCCCGTTCTCGCCTCCGGTGAAACGTGCGCTCGGCCACTGTTGTTCCACAGGACCGAAATGTGATCCGAAGACCGACGCCGAGTCCGCTGGTACCGGGTTGCCCTGGCGGCCGTTGTCGGTCATGTCATTACTCTGCGGGTTGGTTCTGAGAGTGGCCTGAGACAGACCTGTGGGAATGCCGAGAGTGTCAGCGGCCGTAGCGGGCCGGGGCGGCGCGCAGTCTGGCGGCGAGGTCTTCCGGGGCGACGTCGTTGATCCACACCGCCATGCCCGACTCCGACCCGGCGAGGTACTTGAGCTTGTCCGCGGTGCGCAGGACGGAGAAAATCTCCAGACGCAGCCAGGCCAGGTCCCGTCCACTGTGGACTGGAGCTTGGTGCCACGCGGCGATGTAGGGCAGCTCGCGGTCGTAGAGGCCGTCGAGGCGGCCCAGGACGCGCAAGTAGACGATGGCGAAATCGTCGCGTTCGGCAGCGGTCAGCGCGGGCAGATCGGGCACCTGCCGATGCGGGACCACGTGCACCTCGACCGGCCACCGTGCCGCGGCGGGCACGAACGCGGTCCAATGCTCGGATTCGACCAAGACTCGTGTGCCCTCGGCGCGTTCCGTCGCGAGCACGTCTCCCATCACCGGCCTGCCGTGCTCGGCGCGGTACCGGTGGGCGGTGGCCAGTATCCGTTCGGTGCGTGGGGTGATGAACGGATAGCCGTAGACCTGCCCATGCGGGTGGCTCAGTGTCACGCCGATCTCGTCGCCCCGGTTCTCGAACGGAAAGACCTGCTCGACACCGGGGACCGCGCTCAACGCGTCCGTGCGGTCGGCCCACACGTCGACCACTGTGCGCACCCTGGCCGGGCTCAGCGCGCCGAAAGAGGTGGCATGGTCCGAGGTGAAACTGACGACCTCGCATCTGCCGACTCCCGGGCCGCGAGGCACCAGGCCAGGCTCGATCGCCACCTGCGCGTGCTGGGAGAAGGACGGGAACCGGTTCTCGAAGACCACGACGTCATAGTCGCTCTCGGGCACCTCGGTGGGCCGCCCTGGCGTCGATGGGCACAGCGGACACAGGCCCGGGGGCGGTTTGTAGGTCCGGGTCTGCCGGTGCGCGGCGATGGTGACCCATTCATCGGTCAGCGGGTCGCGGCGCATCTCGGAGACCGGCGTGGACCGAGGGAGGTCGCGGTTGTCGCTCGCGGTGCGCGCGGGCGGATCGGCCGAGTCGTCGAAATAGATGATCTCCCGACCATCGGCCAGCGTGCGGACGGTTCGCCTCACCGCGGACCGGCCATGGCCGCTTCCGACGATCTGGCCGCGGCGAGGGGCGCCACGATCAGCTCGCCCACTCGGTCGCCCAGGATCTCGCGCGCGTCCGGCGGTAGGCCGTCGTCGGTGACCAGCACACTCGCTTCCTCAAGGTCGGCGATGGTGGAAATGCCCACGACTCCCCACTTCGTGTGGTCGGCGAGTACGACCAGCCTGCGCCCGGCCTCCACCAGCGCACGATCGGTCTCGCTCTCGTCCAGGTTGGGTGTGGTGAAGCCAGGACCGTCGGCCATGCCGTGCACGCCGAGAAACACCACGTCCAAGTGCAGCGCGCGCAGCGACTGGACGGCGACCGGCCCGACGAGTGCGTCCGACACCGTGCGCACACCGCCGGTGAGGACCACCGTGCGGTCCGTGCGGCCACTTCGGCGCAGCACGTCCGCCACGCTGATCGAGTTGGTGACGACCGTCAGGTCGGGGACGTCGTCGAGAAAGTGGGCGAAGGTCCACGTCGTGGTGCCCGCCGAGACGCCGATGGCCGTTCCCGGTCGAACAAGCACGGCGGCTCGGGCCGCGACCGCCTCTTTCTGGGGCAACGCGCGCACGGACTTCGCCTCGAAGCCGGGCTCGTCGGTGCTGCGGCCCACCACCGAGGTGGCTCCGCCGTACACCTTCTCCAGCAAACCGCGCTTGGCCAGCACGTCGAGATCGCGGCGCACGGTCATGTCCGACACGCCGAGTCTGGCGACAAGCGCGTGCACCTGGACGGCTCCGCTGCGGCGAATCTCGTCCAGGATCACCTCTTGGCGCTGACGGGCGAGCACAACAGAATTCTACACGTTTCAACGAGTGATTTTGTTTCCTCTTACCCAAGGTGTCCGGGTAGTTGCATAACGAACACGGCACCACCGTCTGCCGACCGCCCGGCGAGCACTCGGCCGCCGTGCCGCTCGGCCGCCTGCTTGACGATCGCCAGCCCCAACCCGGAGCCGGGCAACGTCCGCGCCTCCTCGGAGCGGTAAAAACGTTCGAACACGTGCGGCAGGTCGGCGTCGTTGATGCCGGGTCCCTCATCGGTGACGGTGATGAACGCGTACCCCTGCCCGTCTGGCCCCATCTGGACTCGCACCGTGCCGCCGGGTGGGCTGAACTTGACCGCGTTGTCCAGCAGGTTCAGCACCGCACGCTCCAGCGACGCCGCGTGCCCGACCAGGTGCCACGGTTGCAGCGCGACGTCGAACCGCACATCGCTCGCGCGCCTGCGGGCCCGGTCCAGGGCCTGCTCGACCACGTCCATCAGCTCGACATGCTCCCGCACGGCGGGGGCCGCGTCCTCGCGGGCGAGTTCGACCAGATCGCCGATGAGCTGGGTGAGTTCGTCGAGTTGGGCGCGCAGGTCCTCGTGGATCTCGACGCGGTCCTGTGCGGACAGGTTGGGCGCGCCGGGGGCCTCCGAGGCCAGCATCAGCTCCAGATTGGTGCGCAACGACGTCAGCGGGGTCCGCAGCTCGTGGCCCGCGTCGGCCACGAGCCTGCGTTGTCGTTCCTGGGATTCGGCGACCGCGTCGAGCATGGTGTTGAAGCTGTGGGTCAGCCGTGAGAGTTCGTCGTCGCCGATGACCGGAATCGGTCGAAGATCCCCCGTTCGAGCGACACGTTCGGTGGCGGCGGTGAGCCGCTGGACCGGGCGCAGGCTGCCCCTGGCGACCGCGAGACCCGCCAGCGCGGCGACCATGATGCCGGACCCGCCGATCACGATCAGCACGACGGAAAGCTTGCCCAGCGTGCTCTTGGTCGATTCGAGGGGCTGCGCGAGCACGAGAGCGGTGTTGCCGAGATAGGGATAACGGATCGCCAGGACGCGGGTGTCGGTGGCCTCATCCGTGCGGAACACCTCGTCGCGACCGCCCGCGGCGACCCGCAGTTCCTCAGCGCCGATGGGAGGGCGGTCGACCGGGCGGTTGAACGCGGACGCGCCGCGCTGGTCGATCACGTCGAACCGGATGTCCGACAGTTCGAGGAAGAAGACCGGGATCTCGGTGCGGCTGGCGTCTATCCGCTGGGTGCTGTTGACCACGGCGGTCGCGCGCTCACGAAGGTTGTCGTCTACCTGCTGATACAGGCCGCGATAGACAGTGATGTACGCGCCGAGGGACACCAGCGCGACCGCTCCACCCACACAGAACGCCGCCAACAGCGTGATGCGGGAGCGCAGCGAGACCCGCTGCTTGGGGGGTTCGACAATGCGGGCGAACTCGCTGACGGTGAACGCCATCAGGGCGGGGTCTCGCGCAGTACGTAGCCGACACCGCGCACCGTGTGGATCAACCGGGTCTCGCCGTCCGCCTCGGTCTTGCGCCGCAGATAGCCGACGTAGACCTCCAGCGCGTTGCCCGACGTCGGGAAGTCGTAGCCCCACACCTCTTCCAGGATGCGGCTGCGGGTGAGCACCTGCTTGGGGTGGGAGAGCAGCAGTTCGAGGAGGGCGAACTCGGTACGGGTGAGGCTGATCGGGCGGTCGGCCCTGCGCACGTCGCGAGTGCCGAGGTCCATCTGGAGGTCGGCGAAGGTCAACGGCGCGGTACCGGCCGCGCCCGGCTGCTCCGGCGTCGCCCTGCGCAGGAGTGCGCGCAGCCGGGCCAGCAGCTCTTCGAGGGCGAACGGCTTGGGCAGGTAGTCGTCCGCGCCCGCGTCGAGGCCCGCGACCCGGTCCGAGACGAGGTCGCGCGCGGTGAGTACCAGGATGGGCAGGTCGTCGCCGACCCCGCGCAGTCGCCTGCACACCTCCAGGCCGTCGAGCCGGGGCATCATCACGTCGAGCACCATGGCGTCCGGCCGTTCCGTCTCACCGAGGACGGCCTCCAACGCCTGCTGACCGTCACTGGCGAGGTCGACCTGGTAGCCGTTGAACTGCAGCGACCGCCGGAGTGACTCGCGCACGGCCCGATCGTCGTCGACCACGAGAATGCGCATGGGCGTCAGTGTTCCCCCTGCTGCTGAGATGCGCCTGAGAGCGTCACCGGTCCAGACCTCGGGCGACGGGGGCGTTCCATCTGCGCCAGAGCGCGATCAGCCGAATGGCCGTGACCAGCACTGCTCCGATCGCCGCCATCGGCGCGGCGGGCCAGCCCAGGCGCTGTCCCGCGACGACGACCACGGCTCCGGCCAGTGCTGCCAACGCGTAGATCTCGCGGCGCAGGACCAACGGGATCTCGCGCAACAGCAGGTCGCGGAGAGCGCCGCCGCCGATGCCCGCGGTCATCCCAATCAGACATGCGGTGTAGGTGGGAACGTTGTGGGCTAGGGCGGTCGCTGTGCCGGTGACGGTGAAGAGACCGAGCCCAACGGCGTCGGCGAGAAGTACCGCGCGCCTGAGGCGTGCCACCTGGGGATGGAAGCCGAAGACGGCTAGCGCGACAACGACAGGGACTGCGATGTAGGGCCAGTCCCGCAGAGTCGTAGGTGGGGTGATGCCTAGCAGCAAGTCTCTGATGACACCGCCGCCTAGAGC